>CBFDBL010000644.1:0-3910 GCA_965603035.1 uncultured bacterium | reverse complement strand
CGTCTTTGCCGCTCATGGGCTGACTCCTTGACCCGCCCCGATTATAGCGCCTGATTCGACGGAACACCATACGCAATCCGAGGCGGCCACCCGTGATGACGCGACAATGGCGATGGGGCGGCGTGTCAAGGGGAGATGGGAGGCGCGAGGCGTGAGGGCGGGGCGACTGCAAGAAAGGCAAGGGCAAGAAGGGTGCCTGGCACCTTTGGGAAGTGTAACACCTGCCGTTCACGGATGCTATGAGGCTGGCTGTCAAAGCGGCTGGGAGATGTGCCTCTGTGGCTAACCCCATCTGCGCAATCTGCGCAATCTGCGGACGATGCTTGACCACGCTGGAAGTGAGCCTTGAAATCCGAGGTCGCCTCGTGTATCCTCCGTGCAGCTTGGCGAAGCGGAGGCGACGTTCGCTGAGGTGCGCCCCAGGGCCGCGATGGGTACTGAAGGAACGGGTGCTTGAGCGAGAATCGTAGCGCCGCATTCGGGCTCTGGGCTCTGACCGTGCTTCTCGCGCTCTGCCCTGCCCTCTTCGGCGCGCCCGCGGACCCCGTGGCGGTGGGCGCGACGCTGCGCGCGCGGTTCGACGAGAAGGGCGTCTGGCGGCTCGAGAGCGACAAGGGCGTCTTCATGGTCCGCTGCGGCCTGCGGCTGTGGGCGAAGACGGGGTTCGTGCACCAGTCGTCGGCCCGCGCGGTCGAGGATCCCACCGACGGGCCGGGCGGCAGGACCTTCCACGGCGTGCTGCGGGTGCGCAGCCAGCGGCTCCACTACTGGCAGACGGCGACGCCGACGGCGAAGGGCCTGCTGGTGCAGTACGCGGTGCACGCGCCCGGCCTCGCGGCCGACGATGAGCTGGCCGCGGGCTTCGACCTGCCGATCGACACGTTCCGCGGCGCGACCTGCACGGTCGCCGGCGGCAAGCCGGTGGTCCTGCCCGCGGCCAAGGCGCCGGCGCCCAGGCTCATCGAGCAGCAGACGGGCGGGCTCACCCTCGAGCGCAACGGCCTCACCCTCGCACTCGGGCGCCGGCCCACCGGCAAGATCATCGTCCAGGACGGCCGCGAGTGGAACGACCCCTACGTCCACCTGCTGCTCTACGCGACCCGCGCGCCGGGCGACCCAACGGGGGTGCGGTCGGTGACGTTTCACCTGAACGTCGGGTCGGCGGCGACGGCGCCCGTCATCGCGGCGGTGGTGCCGGGTGCGGGCAGCGTGCCGTGCCACGGGGTGCACGAGGCCGAGGTGCACTTCTGGGCGCCGTGTGAGAACCCGTTCGGCGACGACGTGCGGGTGTGGGCGAAGGTGGCGAGCCCGTCGGGCCGGCGATCGGAGGCGCGCGGCTACTACGCCTGGGACTTCGAGCGCTCGCGCGAGGGTGCCTCGGAGCGCCTGCGGCCCGTCGGCCACGGGCGCTGGCGTCTGCGGATCGCGCCGACGGAGCCCGGGCCGCACCACTACCTGGTGAAGGTGGCGACGGCCGCGGGCGAGGCGACGGGCAGGCCCGTGACCTTCACCGCGACGCCCCCGGCCTCGCAGGGGTTCCTGCGCGCGCCGACCCGCCAGAGCCGCTACCTCGAGACCGCGGACCGGCGGGCGGTGTTCCTCATCGGCTACAACTACTGCTGGCCCGCGAGCGAGGCGCCGACCTGGGAGCTCGACCGGGCGCTCGACAAGATGGCCGCCTCGGGGGTGAACGCCACGCGCCTGTGGCTGTGCTCGTGGGGCGTCGGCATCGAGGGCACGCGGCCCGACGACTACCGGCTCGACGACGCCTGGCGACTCGACCGCATCCTCACACGGGCCCGCGAGCGCGGCGTCTACGTCCAGCTCTGTCTCGACAACTTCTACGACCTCTCCGCCGACGAGAAGGCCGCCTCCAACCCCTACCTCGCGCGCAACGGCGGCCCCTGCCGCACCCCGGCCGACTTCTTCGCCGACCCCAAGGCGCAAGCCCAGCACCGACGACGACTCGCCTACCTCGTCGCTCGCTACGCCCCGTTCGCCAGCCTCCTGGCCTGGGAGCTGTGCAACGAGATGGACTACGCGACCGCCAACCGCCGCGACCCCGCACTCGTCGCCTGGGCACGCGACCGCGCCGACTTCCTCCACAAGCTCGACCCCATGGGCCACCCCGTCACGGCCAGCCTCGGCATCGGCTCGCGATGGCCCGCGCTGTGGGAAGCCCCCGAGCTCGACATGGCACAGGCACACGCCTACATCCACCGCCCCGTCTACGTCCGCGACCCCACCGAGCTCGATGCCGCCAGCCTCATCGTCGAGCAGGCC
The DNA here is from genome assembly GCA_965603035.1 of uncultured bacterium. Classification (GTDB taxonomy): domain Bacteria; phylum Planctomycetota; class PUPC01; order DSUN01; family DSUN01; genus CAZDNN01. The sequence goes on along the minus strand of CBFDBL010000644.1, from coordinate 1,627 downwards.
GACGCCCACGCCGCGTTCGGCAAGCCGCTGCTCGTCGCCGAGCTCGGGTTCCTGGGCACCAAGGACTTCAATCCGCTCAACGACGCCGACAAGACCGGCATCCATCTGCACAACGCCATCTGGGCGTCTGCCCTCGCCGGCTGCGCCGGCACCGCGATGAGCTGGTGGTGGGACAGCTACCTGCCCGCGCGCGACCTCTACTACCACTACGCCGCGCTCGAGCGGTTCCTGCGCGGCGAGCCCCTGCCCGGCGCCGACTGGAAGCCCTTCCGCGACAAGGGCGGCCCCATCCGCGTGCTCGGCCTGCGCGGGCCAGCCGCCGCACTCCTGTGGATCCAGCACCGCGACAACCGATGGTACCGCCGCCTCGTCGAGCAGCGCGCCCCCACGCCGCTGCCCGCTCTCTCGCTCGACCTCACAGGCCTCGCCGCCGGCCGCTACCGCATCGAATGGTGGGACACCTACGCCGGCCAGCCCATCACCCACACCCTCGCCGCCCCCGCCGCCGGCAAGCTCACCCTCCGCGTCCCCCGCGGCCACCCCGACATCGCCTGCAAGATCCACCGACTCTCCGACTAGCACTCCGCCCCATCCGTCAAAAAGCGAAGCGGGCACGAGATACGGGGGGCCTCGTGCCCGCTGCGCAGTCTCTACAGCCCGGGCCTACCAGTCGTCGCGGCTGCGCGTCTCCAGCCTATGCAGGTCGCAGCCCCGAGGCAGCGACACCAGGTACGGCGAGCGGACGGGCGTCGCCTCGTTGCGGCGGCGGCATTTCTTACAGATGCGGTGGCAGCGGTCGGTCCACATTTTCTTGCCGCAGCCGAGACAGGTCATCCACTTCTTGATGGTGTCGGGGTTGTCTAGCTGCTTACGCATGGGAGCCTCCTTGTCGGTAGCTCGGAGCCTTTCGTGGCTTCGCCAGGAGCTATTGCAATTCCCGTGCCAGAGCAGCGCCGCGATCTCCAGGCCGCGGGGCGGGTGCTCTAAGGCCTGCACGCTGCACGGCTTATGGCTCTGCCTCCTCCGGTCTGACGGATGCGGCAGGCCCCGCGTGACGGGTAAGGTGTTCCAGATCGTGCAAAAAAGCGCCGCAATCCGTTGCGCTTCGCGCCCGCGTCCCGCGTTGACACAGGTCGCGGCCGGCGGTAGAATCCAAGCGCCGTCTCGCACACCCAACCCGCAGCGGGGGCTCGCCCAGCCATGAAGGTCGCGACCGTCGTCGGCGCGAGACCGCAGTTCGTCAAGGCCGGGCCGGTCTCCCGAGCCCTCGCCGCCTGCGGCATCGCCGAGACCCTCATCCACACGGGCCAGCACTACGACCCCGCCCTCTCCGACGTCTTCTTCACACAGCTCCAGCTCCGCCCGCCCGACCACCATCTCGGCGTCGGCTCCGGCCCCCACGGCCTCCAGACCGCCCGCATGCTCGAAGCCATCGAGCCCGTCCTCCTCGCCGACCCACCCGCCGCGCTCATCGTCTACGGCGACACCAACTCGACCCTCGCCGCGGCCCTCGCCGCCGCCAAGCTCGCGGTCCCCGTGGCCCACGTCGAGGCGGGCCTCCGCAGCTACAACCGCTCGATGCCCGAGGAGATCAACCGCGTCATCGCCGACCACCTCTCGCAACTCC
>CBFDBL010000643.1:0-3911 GCA_965603035.1 uncultured bacterium | reverse complement strand
CCCAAGGGTGTGAACCCGAACGCGGCACGGAGCAGCGCACGACTGGAGCCAAACGGCTTGAGGCTCGGCGCGCCGTTGACGTCCGCCCGTCGAGGTGGCATCCCGCAGTGGCGTGAGGAGCGAGCCCCAGTCCCTGCCGAGAGGCACGCTTGTTCGCGGCGGGTCTCCCCAAGTGGGGGCTGTGAATGCAGCCCCCGATAGTAGGCCGTGCCGCAAGAAGCGTGCCGCGAGCCGGCAGGGACTGAAGGGGGGAGCGGCCCCTCGAAATGGGGCAAACCATTGTATGCGTGATGGTGACACATCCGGCGAACGTTGCGTCCCCACGCCGGAGCACGGGGACGAGTGTGTCCTGAGAGCGGGCGATCAGAGGACCGCCGCGCCCTGCTGCTTGAGGGTCGCGCGCAGCTTCGCAGCATCGACCTTCGCGACGTCAACGCCCCCGTCCAGCGCCAGCCAGGCGGCGACGCCGGCGGCCTGGCCCATCTGGTTGCAGTTCACCATCACGCGGACGGCGCCAAAGGCGCCCTCGTCGGCGTCGAGGCAGCGGCCCGCCACCAGCAGGTTCCGCGAGCCCTGCGGCACGAGCGAGCGGTAGGGCACCCGGTAGAAGGTCGTGTCCTTGAGGTCGCGGAACTTCACCCCCGCGCCCCGGGCGCTATGCACGTCCACGCGGTAGCTGCCGTTGGCGATGGCGTCGGGGAAGCGCTCGCCCTTGAGCACCTGCTCGACGGTGAGCTGATGCAGGCAGCGGGCGTGGCGGGTCTCGCGGATGCCGATCTTCGTCGGCAAGGTGAGCAGCGGCACGCCCTTGCCGCCGAGGAAGTGCTCGCGGAGCAGGTCGCAGACGGCGCGGACCTGGCGGCGGCCCTCGAGCTCGGCGCGCGTCAGCTCGTCGGCGTCGGAGCAGTCGGCGCCGAAGACGCGGGTGCCGGCGAGCATCGTCTCGTCGCGACCGCCAGGCACGCGCGCCGACCACGAGAAGCCCTTGCGGAGGGCCTGTGCGTACTGCTTGTCGAAGATGACGCGGTTGATGCTGAACCCGGGGTGCTTCTTCCCGATGGCGCCGAGGCCGCGGAGGATGGCGCACAGGCTCGGCGGCTGCACGTCGTCGCGTCGGTAGGTCGGCAGCCCCATGCGGTGGACCACGTCGGCGTCGCCGGTCGCGTCGATGAACTGCTTGGCGCGGATCGCTCGCCGCCCCGTCTTGTCCTCGATGATGGCCGCGACCATCCGCCCGCCCTCGACGGCTGGCGCGACGAACATCGTGTGGAGGAAGGGCCGCACGCCCGCCTCGGTGACGAGCACGTCGAGCTCGAGCTTGAGCACCTCGCTGTTGAGCTCGACGCCCTTGCTGCGGTTGCGCGGGTCGTGGTGGAGGACGGCGTCGCGGCGGTCGAGGCGTTCGATGACCTCGGCGGTCAGCCCGCCGATGATCTGCCGCTGCCCCGTGGTGTCGTGCAGCGAGTGCCAGACGTTGACCATGCTGGCCGTGGCGACGCCGCCGAAGAAGCCGTTGAGCTCGACGAGCGCCACCTTCGCGCCCAGCCGCGCCGCGGCGACCGCCGCGAACACCCCCGTGCAGCTTCCGCCCACCACGCACACGTCCACGTCGGCCGCCACGGGCGTCTCCCGCGGCGCTTCGCGGATGGTGTCCATCCTCCGTTCTCCTGTAGTCGCCGGCCGCGCGCCGACCATCGCGCCAGCCGCGGCCGTGGCGGACGCGGCCTTCAGGAACCGCCGGCGCGGCACGTCGCTGGACGGCGTCATCTGAGCTTCCTCACTCCCCGAGCGGCAGGACGACGACGTCGTCGAACCGCGCGGCAACGCGGTGGGTGCGGGCCCCGATGCTCCCGCTGAGGATCGGGGCGGTCCCGTCCCTGTGCTCGATGCGCAGGGCCGATTCGCCGTGCGTGCGGTTGAGCCAGACCTGGATGCGGTCGCCCAGAACAGCGACGCGGAGCAGGTTCCAGGTGTCGGGCCGCACGCCGCATTCGAGCTTGGCGAGGTCGAAGCGGGCCAGCTCGCGCCAGTTGCGGCTCATCTTGCCGAGGTAGAGGGTCTTGGTGTCGAAGCCGGCGTAGTAGCCGCGCAGTGCGTCGGGGCCGACGGCGGGGTCGTTGACGCGGAAGACGAGCCCCGCGTTGCCCGATTCGCCCTTGAGCATCACGGTGGCCTCGACCACGTAGTCGGTCCACTTGGGGTCGCCGGCGATCATCTTGACGTCGGGCTCCAGGCTCAGCCAGCGGCTGCCGGCCTGGGCCTTCCCGTAGCGCGTCCAGCCGGGGCGCGTCGCGACGGGCGCGGTCTGGAAGTCGTCGAAGAAGAGCGCGCGCCGCTTACCCGTGACGTAGCTGCGGATGGCCTCGGCCTCGGCGAGAGACACCGGCGATCCGTCGGGCCAGAGCAGGCCGCACCAGGGCACCGGCGGCTCAGGCGTGCCGTCCCTGGTGCCCCAGTACCAGCGGCAGTGCGAGTTGCCCACCATCAGCTCCCAGCACAGGTAGACGCCGGGCACGTACCTCCCGGCCGCCTTCCGCCCCTCGAGCCAATGGATGACCTCGACTGGGGAGCCGTTGCTGGCGGGCTTGCCGGCGTACCAGCGTGCGCCGGCCTCGGTGAAGACGCAGCCTTTCTCCGGGTTCAGGTCGGCTTGGCGATCCCAGCGGCCGAAGTCGCTGCCGTAGTTGTGGGCATCGACGACGTCGGTCTCGGGGCTGTCGTCCCAGCAGCAGATCACGGGCTGGACGGGCTTCAGCTCCTTGGCCCACTGGTAGCCGAGCTTGCGGAGCTTCTGGCTGTAGGCCGCCTTGCGCCGCGGCTCGTTGAAGATCTCCCACCAGAGCACCCGCTTGTCGAGGCGATGCGGGCGGACGACGTCCTGGACGTAGGCCTTGAGCCTCGGCAGGTGGGCCTCGGTGCGCTCGGCATCCTGGGGGCAGGCGGCCCAGCGGCCGTTGTGGCGGCCCTTGACGGGCGGCTGCGGGTCGAGGGTCACGCCCTTGTGGTTCCAGCAATCGTCGAAGAACACGAAGCCAGGCCGGATGCCGTGGCGGTCGCAGATGGCGAGGAACCTGTCGATGCGCTGGAGGAACGCGTCCCTCTCGGCCTCGTAGACGAGGCTGTGGAGGTAGACGCGCAGGGAGGTGATGGCCAGGTGCTTCTTCGCGGCGGCCAGCTCGCGGTCGATGACCTCGGGCCGGAAGTCGTGCCAGAGCTGGACCTGGTTGGAGCAATAGGCCGGCGTGTAGTTGGCTCCGACCCAGCCGGCCGTCTGGAAGGGCTCTCCGGGGAAGGCGGCCGACGGGAGAAGCGCAGCAAGAAGGGCAATGCAGCAGAGAGCCGGTTTCCCTTCCATCGGTCAATCCTCCTGGCTGGGCTCGTCGGCGAGCTTCACCTCGAAGGCGCGGCTGTCGGGGCCGTCGCTGCGGACGCGCCACGTGACGACGATGGCGGCCACGCAGAGCGCCAGGGCCATCAGGAGGAACGGCGCGCGGTAGCGCAGGTCGGGGTAGACGGCGCCGACGCTGGCGGCGAGGTAGCCGCCGGCGACCGGCCCGATGGTCCAGGCCGCGCTGGTGAACGTCGTGGTGACGCCGTAGGCCCTGCCGATGTTCCTATCGTGGATAGCCGTGCGGATGACGCTGGCGGCCGACGGCATGACGGCGCCGGCGCCGAAGCCGATCAGGGGCCTCCGCAGGAAGAGGTGGAGCACGCTCTGGGCATACACGTGCAACACCGCGGCGGTCGCCGTGAAGAGGCCGCCCGCGATCAGCACGTCTGGAGGTGTCAGGAAGGAGACGGGGGAAGGCGCAACGATACTCCCTGCTGACGTAGGGCGACGTCATGGCTCTCAGCAAGGCGCTGTAGCTCACGTCGAACGCGACTTCACTTCCGACGCGTACATCGGCCCG
>CBFDBL010000642.1:0-3922 GCA_965603035.1 uncultured bacterium | reverse complement strand
CGGTGGGCGGGGTGGGCTACTACAACGACTCGAAGGCCACGACGACGGAGGCCGCGGCCGCGGCGCTGCGGGCCTTCGACGAGCCGGTCGTGCTCATCGCCGGCGGCTCGGAGAAGAACCTGCCGGTGAGCGGCCTCGCGCGCGAGGCTACCCGGCGGCGGGTGCGCGCGGTGGTGCTGCTCGGGACGACCGCGGCGCAGCTTCGCGGCGCCATCGCGCGGCGCTGCGACGCCCTCATTCGCCTGGTGCCCGACCTGTCGGCCGCCGTGCGGGCCGCGCGCCGGCTCGCGCGGCCCGGCGACGCGGTCGTCCTGTCGCCCGGCACGGCGAGCTACGACATGTTCGCCAACTTCGAGGAGCGGGGCCGCGAGTTCAAGCGTCTGGTCAGGGAGCTCTCGCCATGATGCGCGTGAAGATCTGCGGGATCACGCGGCTCGAGGATGCCCTCGCGGCGGCCGACGCCGGCGCCGACGCCATTGGCCTCGTGCTCGCCGAGAGCCCCAGGCGGGTGGACGTCGAGCAGGCGGCGAGCATTGTCGCGGCGCTGCCGCCGTTCGTCACCCCCGTGGCTCTCTTCGTCAACGAGACGCCCCAGCGCATGCTGGAGGTCTGCTGCCGCCTGCGGGCGACCACGGTGCAGCTCAGCGGCGACGAGCCGCGCGAGGTCGCCGCGGCTCTGGCGGCGGAGGGGCTGCTCGTCGTCAAGGCCTTCCACGTGCGCGAGGAGGCCGACCTGGCGGGCCTCGACGCCTACCCCGCTGCCGCCTGCCTGCTCGACGCCCGCGTCGCGGGCCGCTACGGCGGCACGGGCGAGTCGTTCGACTGGAGCCTCGCCGCGCGGGCCGCGACGCGGAAGCCGATCGTCCTGGCCGGCGGCCTGTGCCCCGAGAACGTGGCCGAGGCCGTGCGCCAGGTGCGGCCCTACGCCGTGGACGTTTCGAGCGGCGTGGAGGCGGCGCCCGGGATCAAGGACGCTGCGCGGGTGGGGGCCTTCATCGCGGCGGCGCGCCGCGCGTCGAGCGCCCCGGCGTAGCGCCGCGCGGGCGGGGTCACTCGCCCGGGTCGAGAGCCTTGGCCTTGGCGGCCGCGGCCTTGGCGCGGGCGCTGTCGGGCTCGAGCGCGGTGAGGCGGCGGTAGAAGCCCGCGGCGCGCTTCGGGTCGCCAGCCTGCTCGAGGGCCTCGGCGATGGCCCAGGCGAAGTCGGCGGGCGACGGCCCGTGGGTGCGCAGGAGCTTCTCGACGGCGGCGCGGACGGGCCGGGAGAGGTCGAGCTCGAAGTGCGCGGCGTTGGCGATGTTGCGCGCGCGGCGCGAGCGGCTGCTGGTTGGCGTCGGCGCGAGAGCGGCGACGGCGGCGAGGGCCTCGAGGTGCCTGTGGGCCTTGCTGAGGGCCTCGGCGAGCTGGAGGCGGAGGTACTCGTCGCGCGGGCTGACCTCGACGGCCTGGCGCCAGGCGTCGATGGCCTGGTCGTGGAGCTCGTGGGTCGCGTAGGCCTGGGCGAGGTAGCGCAGGGCCGTCGGGCGGCTGGGGCATACGTCGAGCATCCTGCGCCAGGTGGCCTCGGCCTGGGCGCGGTGGCCGAGGCGGTAGTGGCAGGAGCCGAGCTCGCGCAGCCAGCCGATCGAGCGCGGCTGGAGCCGCACGAGGGCCTCGAGCGGCGAGAGGAGCTTGCGGGTCTCGCGGCGCATGGCGTAGAGGCGGGTGAGCTGGGTGAGGACCTGGATGTCGTCGTCGCGGATCCTGCGGGCGGCCTCGTAGTGCTCGGCGGCGCGCCGCCAGTCGCCGCTGCCGTCGTAGAGCCGCGCGAGCGCGACGGAGCGGCGGTGGCGTTCGGCGAGCTTCGCGTCGATCTCGGCCTCGATGTCGCGTGGGGCCGGCGCGCGCGCGGCGAGGGCCGCGGCGGCGAGGGCGATGCAGAGAGTCAGGGGCTTGCGCATGAATGACCCGGCACGGCGACTGGATCGGGGGCTGCGGCAGGCGAGTGTAGCGCGCGCGGCGCGGTGGATCAAGGCGGGCGCCGTGGCGTGGGTGCTGGCCGGCCTGTGCTGGGCGGGCGAGCCGCTGCCGCCGAGCTCGGAGGAGGGCCTTCTCCAGTTCGCCCACATGCTCCGCGACGAGCAGGACTACTACCGGGCCATCACCGAGTATCGCCGCCTGCTCTTCCACTTCCCGCGCACGCGTCACGCCGCGGCGGCGCGGAAGGCGGTGGCGGCGTGCTACGTCGCGGCGGAGCGGTGGGACGACGCGGAGGGCTGGCTCACGGAGGTCGAGGGCCGTGCCGCGGGGACGGCGCTGGGGCGCTGGGCGGCGTTCGCGAAGGCGGGTGCGCGGCTGGCCGCTGGCAGGTTCGAGGGTGCGGCGGCCGCGTATGACGAGTTCCTCTCGGACTACCCGAAGTCGGCGGAGGCCGACGAGGCGCGCTGGCGCAAGGCCTGGAGCCTGCTGCTCGCCCACCGCTTCGAGCTGGCGGAGGCGGCCTTCCTGGCCATCGCGGCGCCCAGCCCCCACGCCGAGGCCGCGCGGGCGCTCGCCGGCGAGAGCCGGCGCCTGGCGGGGCGGCGGCGCAAGTCGCCGCTGCTGGCCGGCGTGCTGGGCATTGTGCCGGGCCTCGGCCACTTCTACTGCGGGCGCCACAAGGACGGGCTGGTGGCCCTCGCGGTCAACGGCCTGCTCGGCTGGGGCTCGGCCTCGGCCTTCGCCAAGGGAGCGAAGGCGGCCGGCGTCGCCCTGGGCCTCTTCGGCACGAACTTCTACCTCGGCAGCATCTTCGGCGCGACCAACTGGGCGCATCGGACCAACCGCGCGCGGGCACAGAGGGCCCTCGACAGGCTCCGCGAGCGGCACGGCATCTGAGTGGCGGCAGGAGGTGGGTGGTGACGAAGCTGGGCTCGCGCATCGCGCGCGACGCGTCACGGGTGGTCGCGATGGCGGCGGCGCTGTGGCTGGCGCGCGGCGCCTGCGGCGGCCAGACGGGCTGGTGGCCCGAGGACCGGCCTGCGGCGCAGGCCCCGCGTGCGGGGCGCGTGGGCGGGCCGGCGGGCTGGTTCATGGGGCTGTATGCGAACTACATCTCGCAGGTGGACGGCGTGCGGACCTGCGTCTTCGAGCCCACGTGCGGCGCCTACTGCCGCCAGGCCATCCGCAGGCACGGGGCGCTGCTGGGCTGGCTGATGGGCTGCGAGCGCTCCATCCGCTACCACCGCGACACCACCACCTACCGCCGCGCCATCGTCGAGGGCCACCTGCGCCTGCTCGACCCCGTCGGCGACAACGACTTCTGGCTCCGCCGGCCCTTCCGCCGCAAGCAGCCCTGACGTCGCCGTCGCCCGGCCTGTGTTGGCTGGCCCAGGACGAAGCGACCCCGGGCGGCGCCGCCGCCCGGGGTTGCCGGGTGAACGCTCTGTGGCGCGGGGTGCGATGCTACTGGCCGGGTTGCGGCTTCGACCAGAAGTCGATGCGAATCTTGTTCGCCGCGCGGTCGCCGGCCGAGGCGTCGAGCGCCGAGGAGACCTGGACGAGGCAGCAGATGTAGCCGATGAGGCACTCGCCGATGGGGAACTGGCCCTGGAAGTCACGGTTCAGCCATTCGCCCGTCCCGGGCATGACCAGCGACAGGACGACGGCGCCCGGCTTGGCGCCGACCGTCGCCCCCGCGACCTGGCCAGGCTGCGGCCAGAGCGGCTGCGGCGGCTGAGCCGGCGGCGGGGGCTGCTGCGCCATCGCCTCCGTGGCCATCGTTGCCAGGCACACACTTACCAGCACGGCCACCAGGATGGTCTTCTTCACGGGCCGTCTCCTCCTTCCCTTGTGTCCGGCCAGCACGGTCCCTCCACCGCGCCCCATTATGTGCCGCGGCATGGCTCGTGTCAAGCGCTCAGTGCGCGTCGAGGGGAACCACGTCCACGCCCTCGGGGAGGTGGAA
>CBFDBL010000641.1:0-3924 GCA_965603035.1 uncultured bacterium | reverse complement strand
CAGTCCTCGGTGAAGGCATAGGGGTCCTTCCAGTCGCGCCGCTTCCCGATGTGGCGCGCCGCCGACTGGATGTCGGGGCCGAAGGTCGGGTCCACCACGGCCACGTGGCCGAGGTGCTCGGGGCGGCCGTGGCCGGGCGAGAAGATCGAGACGACCTTGTTCGTGCCGGCGATGGCCTTGGCGTCGAGCATCGAGATGCTGCCGTAGAGGTTGCCGAAGAAGACCATCTGCCCCGTGCCGTCGGGGTTCATGGTCCACAGATGGTGGAAGTGCACCTGGCTGCGGTCCACGTACTCCCATCGCATGTAGACGATGCGGCCGTCGGGCAGCATCCAGGGCGTGTTGTCGTGGTCGTTGTTCGACGACAGGGGCCGGATGTCCGAGCCGTCGGCGTCGCAGCGGTAGAGGACGGCGACGCGGGTGTACCAGCAGTTGACGAAGCGGTGGCAGCGGCTCGAGCAGAAGACGATGCTGCCATCGGGGCAGTAGGTGGGCTCGATGTCGTCGTCGGGGCCGTCGGTGAGTTGGCGGAGGCTGGTGCCGTCGGTGTGGATCTCGTAGAGATGGAAGGGGTGGGTGCCGCCGCGGCGGTAGGAGAAGAGGATCTTCTGGCCGCTGTAGTGGACCTGGGGGTCGCGGACGCCGCCCTTGGGGTCGTCGAGCAGGACCTGGAGCTTGCCGGTGCGCAGGTTGAGGCGGCACAGGCGGCCGCCGTCGGCGTAGCCCCAGTAGACGCCGTCGGCGAACTTATAGGCCCGGCCTTTGTTCACCCCGTCGGAGTAGTTGCCGAACGTCACGTACCAGTGGTCGCGGCCGGGCACCCTGACGGCGAAGACGATCTCCTCGACGCCCTTCATCGGGCCATCGAGGATGCGCGTGCGCTGCGGGCCGGGGTTGTCGGGGGCCCCTGGTTGGGGTGTGGGCTCCGGCGCGGGCGGCGGGCCCGCGCCACAGGTCAGCGAGAGCGCCAGCAGGAGTGAGGCGGCAACGAGAGCGGCGGGCAGGGCGAGTCGAGCCGAGCGCGGTGTTCTCACGGTGCGGCGACCTCCGAGTCCGTAGCAGTCTTCCCCGACCCACGAGGATGGTACACCGCAGTCGCCGCAAGGTCAAGGCCGATGCGCCCGAGGCACTTGCGATGTGGCGTGCGTCTGGGGTCGGGCCATGCTCTGACACCGGTGTCAGCGTGGACGTTTGGATGAGTGGATGAATGCATGAATGAGCGCAAGATCAGGGAAGCAGGATCGGGGACGCGGCACTCCTCTTCCGCTCCTCCACTCATCCATCCATCCACCCATCCCTTCCATGCCCCGCGAGCGGCAGTGCGTTTGATCGCGCGCGGGCCGCCGCATACACTTGGGCGGCATCGTGCGGCGCCGCCCTCGGCAGGGGCAGGCCCGCGTGCCGGAAGGTGGCTGATCCTGGGTACCGTCGCGCTGTCGCTGGTCGTCGTCTCGGCACTGCTCCACGCGGCGTGGAACCTGCTGCTGAAGCGGGCGCGGGACCGCTTTGCGTTCGTGTGGTGGTACCTGCTCGTCCCGATGCTGGCGTTCGCGCCCATCGCGCTCGCGCTCTCGGGCTGGCGTCTGGGGCCGATGCCGCTGCGGAGCCTGGGCCTGGGCGTCCTGAGCGGGATGCTCCAGGCGTGCGCCCTGCTGGCGATGAGCTGGGCCTACAGCCGGGGCGACCTGTCGGTCGTCTACCCGCTGGCGCGGGGGGTGGGCCAGGTGCTCATCGTGGCGCTGGGGGTGGGGCTGCTGGGCGAGGAGCTCTCGGCGCTCGGCTATGCGGGGATCGCGCTCGTGGTGATCGGCACCTACGTCGTCTTCCTGCCGTCCGCGTCGCGGGCGGCGCTGCTGCGGCCGTTCCGGCTGCTGCTCGACGGCAGCTCGCTGGCGGCCCTGGCGGCGGGCGTGACCATCGCGGCGTACCACCTGCTCGACAAGGTCGCCATCGCGGGCGCCAACCGCTTCCAGTACATCCTCGTGCTCTTCGCCGCCGACTTCGCGACCTGCACGGTGGTGCTGTGCGTGCGCCGGCGGTGGGACCTGGTGTGGGCCGAGTGGCGGGCGAACCGGGCGAGCATCGTGGTCGCTGGCAGCTTGAGCCTGGTATCGTACCTGCTCGTGCTCTTCGCGCTGGGCGTGGCGCAGGTGGCCTACGTCGGCCCGGCGCGCAACGTCGGCATCGTCTTCAGCGTCCTGCTCGGCGCACTGTTCCTCAAGGAGAAGCACGGAGGCATGCGGGTCGTCGGCTCGGCGCTCATCGTCGGCGGCCTGGCGCTCGCCGGGGCAGGGGGGTAGCGCGACGCCGCCGTCGCGGCGTTGACCTGCGTTCGCCCCGCGACTATCATCGCCTGCGAAGCGAGCCAGTAGGAGGCAGAGCATTGCATCGATGGATCCGGCGGGCGAGTGTTGCCCTGACGGTCGCCGTGCTGAGCGGCTGCGCAGAGCAAGCCGCAGACAAGGCAGCCACGGCGCCCGGGGCGAGCGGGTACGCGGGCACCGAGGCGTGCCGGGAGTGTCACGAGCAGGAGCACGAGGCCTTCGTCGCGTCGCACCACCGCAAGTACGTGCAGCTCGCGACGCCGGGGTCGGTGATCGGCGACTTCGAGACGAGCAACGTGCTGGAGGTCGGCGGCAAGAAGACGACGATGCTCCGACGCGGCGACGAGTTCTTCATCGAGACGACGGGGCCGGACGGCCAGCTCCACGACTACCGCGCCGAGCGCACCATCGGGCACTACTACAAGCAGCGCTACTCGACCACACTGGCCGACGGCCGCTGCTACATCCTGCCCGTCCAGTGGAACAAGAACGAGAAGCGCTGGGTGGACTACCACGGCCTCAAGAACGAGAAGCCCGGCTCCGGCAGCTACTGGTGCGACCTGCCGCGCAACACGGCCATGACCTGCGGCGGGTGTCACGGCACCGGCGTCACGATTGTGGGCGACCCGCCGACGCTGGTCGAGGCCGAGATGAGCATCGGCTGCGAGGCCTGCCACGGCCCCTGCGCCGCACACTGCGACGACGAGGAGAACCCCGACCTCATCCAGGCCATCAGCCTCAAGAGCCTCTCCCAGCAGCGCCAGGTGGACGTCTGCGGCAAGTGCCACTGCCGCGGCGAGGACCCCGAGACGAAGAGCGACTACCCCTGCGGCTTCCTGCCCGGCGACCGCCTGCTGCTGACCTACGAGCCCGTCGAGCCGACCATCGGCAAGAAGACGGCCCGCTTCTGGCCCGACGGCCGCGCCAGCGGACACCACCAGCAGCAGATCGAGTTCGTCCAGAGCCGCCACTACACCCGCGCCGGCATGACCTGCATCACCTGCCACGACAACCACGCCACGACCACCGTCGGCGTGCGGCAGCTCCACGACGACCAGGGACCCAACGACCTGTGCCTCGCCTGCCACCAGGACCGCAAGGGCGACGAGGCGCTCAAGCAGCACACCTTCCACGACCCCGCGAAGAGCGGCGCCGTGTGCATCGACTGCCACATGCCCAGGCTCGTCAAGAACGAGCAGCCCCTCCAGCTCCGCCACCACGGCGTCAGCATCCCCAACCCGCGCAAAGCCCTCGCCTGGGGCGCGCCCGACGCGTGCAGCCTCTGCCACTACCACAAGGCCAAGAGCGACACCCCACAGACCATGCTCGACGCCATGGTCAACTGGGGCATCGAGCCCCCGCCGATCAAGATCGAGGTGGGGAAGGAGGGGGAGGCGGAGAAGAGGCCGTCTGCGAAGAAAGACGGCTGAAGCCACCAGCGATCCGGCCGCGCGCTCCCCTTTGCCCGCTCCGCGGGAAGCCAAAGCGGCGTCGAGCCGCCGCAGTCCAGAGGCCGGCGCGCTCTCGTCCCTATGCTCCTCCTTACTCGCGCTCGTCCCTATGCTCCTCCTCCTCGCGCTCGTCCCTATGCTCCTCCTCC
>CBFDBL010000640.1:0-3927 GCA_965603035.1 uncultured bacterium | reverse complement strand
CTGTCGTTCGCGCTCGACGAGGTCGAGGTCTACGCCGCAGACGATCCCAAGACCAACATCGCCCTCAAGAAGCCGGCCGACCAGATCAGCGTCAGCCAGTACTCCTACCCCGGCACCCTGCCGGACGGGCAGGACACGGCGGCGCCGCCTGGCGCGGCGCCCAGGGGCGGCGGCTTCGCCTTCGCCCACACCCGCCACGTGCTCGCCCGCGCGCGGCGGCTCGCGGCCCGGCTCGCGCCCGGCGCCGACCCGAGGCGGCTCCAGCCGCTCGTCGCGGGGATCGAGCGGCTCACCGGCGAGCTTGCGCGCCTCGAGGAGAGCAAGAAGCTCACCGAGGAGGCCCGCCGCAAGCTCTACCTCGACGCCCGCCGCCTCGCCCGCGCCATCGCCTTCACCAACCCGCTCCTCGACTTCGACAAGCTCCTGTTCATCACCCGCCACAACCCCGGCGGGCCCTTCCACATGTGCGACCAGTACTACGGCTGCAACGCGAAGCCGGGCGGCGGCCTCTACGTGCTCGAGGCCCCCTTCGCCGAGAGCCCCAGGCTGCGGAGCCTGCTGGCGGGCTCCGTCGTCGAGCAGGGACGGCTCAAGGGCCGGAAGCTCGACAAGGGCTCCTTCCTCTCGCCCGAGCTGTCGTTCGACGGCAAGACCCTCTACTTCGCCTACAGCGAGTGCCAGGCGAAGAAGACCTACACCTGGGGCCCGACGATCAGCTACCACATCTTCAAGTGCAACGCCGACGGCACGGGCCTGGTGCAGCTCACCGACGGCGCCGCCGACGACTTCGACCCCTGCGAGTTGCCCAACGGCCGGATCGTGTTCGTCAGCCTGCGCCGCGGCGGCTACCTGCGCTGCGGCCGCCACTGCCCCGTCTACACGATGTTCTCGATGGAGCCCGACGGCAGCGACGTCGTGTGCCTGAGCTTCCACGAGACCCACGAGTGGCACCCGAGCGTGACCCACGACGGGATGATCGTCTACAGCCGCTGGGACTACGTGGACCGCGACACGAACGTGGCGCACCACATCTGGCTGTGCTACCCCGACGGGCGCGACCCGCGGTCGTTCCACGGCAACTACCCGCTCAGCCGCAACGCCCGTCCGTGGATGGAGCAGAGCATCCGGGCGATCCCTGGCTCGCGCAGGTTCGTGGCGGTCACGGGCGCGCACCATGGCAACGCCTTCGGCTCGCTCGTGCTCATCGACCACAACCTGCCCGACGACAACGCGACCTCGCAGATCGAGCGCCTGACCCCCGAGACCCCCTTCCCCGAGGCCGAGGGCGGGCGCGGCAACATCCGCAAGTTCAGCCGCTACGGCAGCCCCTGGCCGCTCAGCGAGGACGACTACCTGTGCGTCTACGGCCACGACGCGAAGAATCGCGGGATCTACTGGCTCGACCGCGACGGCAACCGCGAGCTCGTCTATCGCGACCCGCAGATCCACTGCCTGAGCCCCATCCCGCTGCGGCCGCGCACCCGGCCGCCCATCATCCCCGACGCCACGGCCCAGACGGTGCGGACCCGGCACCTCGAGCGCCCCGCGACCATTGCCGTGACGAACGTCTACGACAGCGACTTCACGTGGCCCGAGGGCACGCGGATCCGGGCGCTGCGGGTCATCCAGGTGCTGCCCAAGAGCACGGCGCCGCCCAACAAGCCCCGGATCGGCGTGGCCAACCAGAGCAACGCGCGGGCCGTGCTCGGCACTGCGCCCGTCGAGGCCGACGGCAGCGCCTACTTCGAGGCGCCCGTGGGCAAGGAGATCTACTTCCAGGCGCTCGACGCGCGCGGCCTCGCCGTCATGTCGATGCGCTCGGGCACCTACGTCCACCCCGGCGAACGGCTCAGTTGCCAGGGCTGCCACGAGCGCAAGAACACCCCGCCGCCGTCCGCTCGCCTGCCCCTGGCCCTGCGGCGCCCGCCGTCGAAGCTCGCGCCCGACGTCGAGGGCTCCAACCCCTTCAACTACCCACGGCTCGTCCAGCCCGTGCTCGACCGCCACTGCGTCGCCTGTCACCAGGAGAAGAAGGCGCTCGATCTGAGCGGCGCCGTCGCCGGCCAGTTCACCCGCTCCTACAACGGTCTGGCGGGCAAGTACGGCTTCTACTTCCACGTGACCAACGGCTCGATCCGCACGGGCGTGCACGGCGGGAGCCGCACGATCCCAGGCAAGTTCGGCGCCCGCGCGGCGCCGCTGCTCAAGTACCTGGGCGAGGGCCACTATGGGGTGAAGCTCGCGGAGGAGGAGTTCCACCGGATCGCCCTGTGGCTCGACTGCAATTCGGAGTTCCTGGGCGCCTACGAGGACGCGGCGGCGCAGGCCCGCGGCGAGCTCGTGGCGCCCTCGCTGCACTAGCAGTCCGTGGCAGCAGTCCTACGCAGGCGAGTGCGAGGGGCTGGTGCCGAGGTCAAGGCGCGAGATCGCAGGCGAATCGGTCGGTTCGTCGAGATCTCGCAACGCCGAGATCGGCTCAAGGACCCGCACGCAGCCCGAATGGACTGCTACCACGGGCTGCGCGGACACCCCGCGCCGCTCTGTGGGGAGAAGGAGAGCAGACATGGAAGCGATGCACAGGGTCCTCACCTATCGGCTCACCACGCGGGACCGGGCTGGGCGCGTCGGCCAGCTCGCCTGCTACCTGGCGGCCGTGGTGATCCTCGCCCTGGGGCTCGGCAAGCTCAATGCCCTGGCCGCCGGCCTCGACGAGGCCGAGCTGTTCTTCGGCATCCTGCTCGTGTTCGCGACGGGGCTGCTGATGATCTGCCTCGGCACCCTGACCCGCATCGCGGCCATGTGGACCCACGCCCACGCCATCTCGCTTCAACTCGAGGAAGCCCCCGGCGCGCCGCAGGCCTGAGCCGCGCCGGGCGGCCGCCAGGCCCGGCCCTCCCCTCCGGCCATCTCTCTCGCATCTACACGCGCCACGGCTCCCGGCAGGGCGCGTCGAGCATGCGATTGGCCTCGTCATCGTCGAGGAAGCGCTCGGCGGCGGGGTCCCAGCGCAGCGTGCGGCCGAGCAGGTAGGCGACGTTCCCCAGGTGGGACAGGCTGGTGACGCGGTGGCCGATGGCGACGTCGCAGGCGGGGCGGCGGCGGGAGGCGATGCAGTCGAGCCAGTTGGTGAAGTGGTTGGAGCTGCGGTAGAGGCGGGTCTCGCCGGGTCGGGTGGGCGAGAGATCGGCCTCGCCCTTCGTGACGTTGAATCCCCAGAAGCCGCTGAGGGTGGCCCCGGTGCCGACGAACTGGAGGTTGAGTCCGCCTGCGCCCGGCTGCTCCCAGGTGAGGGTGAAGGGCGGGTCGGCGAACTCGTAGCGCACGCTCATCGTCACGGGCACGTCGTAGAGGTTCTCGGGGTCCTCGTGCCCCGTCGCCACGACGGTGACGGGGCCGGTGCGGTCGATGCCCATGGCCCACGAGACGACGCTGAACATGTGGGCGCCATTGTCGGCGATGTAGCCGCCGCCGTAGTCCATCCAGAATCGGAAGGTGAAGAGGCATCGCAGCGGGTGGTAGGGCGCCCAGGGGGCGGGGCCGAGCCAGAGGTCCCAGTCGAGGTCGGCGGGCGGGGTGCTGGGCGGCGTGCGCCTGGCCGTGCGGTTGGGCGCGTGGGACATCCGCACGGTGTGGACCTTGCCGAGTCGGCCGTTGCGGATCCACTCGCAGACTTGGCGGGTGTTGGGCATCGAGCGGTACTGCGTGCCCATCTGGACGACGCGGCCGCAGCGGCGTGCGGCGGCGACCATCCTCTGGCCCTCGGCGAGGGTGCGGCACAGCGGCTTCTCGCAGTAGACGTCCTTGCCGCTCTCGCAGGCAGCGATGGTGATGGGCGCGTGCCAGTGGTCGGGGGTGCCGGTCATGACGGCGTCGATGTCGCGGCGGTCGATGATGCGGCGGAAGTCGGTGTAGGCGTCGCAGTGGCCG
>CBFDBL010000639.1:0-3944 GCA_965603035.1 uncultured bacterium | reverse complement strand
GGGAGAGAAGGCCAAGAGCATCATGGACTCCGGCGGCCTGGTTCCCGACGATCTCGACCTGCGTCGTCGGGTACTGCTGGCCCTCGTCGATGAAGATCGCGATGTCCACCTTGTTGCCGCGGCGGCCGCGGAACGTGCGGCGGTAGGTGACGCGGGCGTTGGGGTAGCCGCTGAAGCGGTAGTAGTCCTGGAGGCCGACGATGTCGTCCTCGAAGAAGCCGTCGTCGTAGCGCCGCGAGGTGTACCAGACGTCGCGCTTGGTCTGCATGCGGGCGCGCAGGTCGCGGGTGGGGATGCCGCGGTTGCCCTCGAAGCGGAGCCACTTGACCTGGTGCTTGGGGCCGCAGCGCACGCGGAAGGTGATGTCCACGACGTTGGTGCCGGGCTGGCGGGCCGTCTCGCTGACGACGGTGACGGCTCGGTAGCCGCGCTGGCGGCAGAAGGCGCGGATGCGGGCCTTGTCGCCGCGGAAGCGCTCGGCCTCGGGGCGCGCGAGCATGGCGGGGGCGACGTGGGTCCGGGTGACGAGCTCGTCGAGGAGCTTGCGGTTCCACGAGCGGCCGGCGCCGCGGACGCGGAGCTGGCCGACGCGCAGGCTCTCGACGATCTCGACGACGAGGCGGATGCCGTCGGCGAGGATCTCCTGGCGGAAGGTGGCGGCGTAGCCGGCCTGGTCGAGGCGCAGGAGGTCGTCGTTGAGCGCGGCGCCGTCGAGGGGCCGTCCCGCCTTGGTCTGCATGAGGTCGGTGATGACGGAGGCGTCGCCGGGGAAGCCCCGGACGACGATCTCGCGGACCACGGGCAGCTGGCCCGCGTGGGCGCGGGGGGCCGGGGCGGCGAGCAGCGCGAGGCCGAGGGCGGCGGGGACGATGAGAGCGAGGGACCTGCGGGTGTTCATCGGTCAGCCCGTCCTGCTGGTTAGAAGGGCGGCGGCTCTTCCTGCTGGAGGAAGTCCTCGAAGCGGAGGAACTGGCGCAGGAACGTCACGGTCACGTTTCCCGTCGGGCCGTTGCGCTGCTTGGCCACGATCAGGTCGGCCTCGCCTGGGCGAGCGCCGGGGTTGTAGCGCTCCTCGCGGTAGAGGAGGATGATGAGGTCGGCGTCCTGCTCGATGGAGCCGCTCTCGCGGAGGTCGGACATGCGGGGGATGCCGCCCTCGCGGGCCTCGGTCTGGCGGCTGAGCTGGGAGAGGGCGACGATGGGGATGTTGAGCTCGCGCGCCAGGGCCTTCAGGCCGCGCGAGATCGTGGTGATTTCCTGTTGGCGGTTCTCGGCCCTGGCCGACGACTCCATGAGCTGGAGGTAGTCGATGATCACGAGCCCGATATCGGGCACCTTCATCTTGAGCCGGCGCGCTCGCGTCCGCAGGTCGCGGAGCGAGAGGCCCGGGGTGTCGTCGATGTAGATCTGGGCCTCGTAGAGATCGCCGGCCTTCATGGTGAGGGCCGTGATCTCGTTGTGGGGGAGCAGGCCGCGGCGGAGGCGGTGGGCATCGACCTTGGCGTAGCCGCACAGGATGTTGCGCGCGATGACCGGCTTGGCCATCTCGAGGGAGAAGATGGCGACGGGCACGGCCTTCTCGGGGTCGGGCGGGCGCCATCCGCCGAGCGAGATGCGGCTCGCGATGTTCAGGGCGAGCGTGGTCTTGCCCATGGAGGGCCGCCCGGCGATGATGATGAGCTCGGCGGGCTGGAGGCCGCAGGTCAGGTCGTCGAGGTCGCGGAAGTAGGTGCGCAGGCCGGTGATGCGGTCGCGCTTCATCTCCTCGATGTCCTTGAAGACCTCGTGGAGGATGTCGCTGACGGAGGTGGCTTCGGCGATGGTGTCGCCCTGGCTGACGGCGAAGATCTCGCTCTGGGCCATGTCGAGCAGGGCGTCGGAGTCGGTGGAGCCGTCGTAGGAGGCCCTGGCGACGGCGTTGCAGGCGCTGATGAGGCGGCGGCGGAGCGAGGCGTCGCGGACGATGCGGGCGTAGTACTCGGCGTTGGCGGCCGAGGGCACGCCCTCGACGAGCGAGACGAGGAAGGGCGGCCCGCCGAGGCGCTCGAGCTCGCCCGACTCCTGGAGGGCGTCGGTCAGGATGAGCAGGTCGATGGGCTTGCCCTGGTCGAACAGGGCGCTGACGGCGTCGAAGACGACCTGGTGGTCGGGCGAGTAGAAGTCCTCGCGATGGAGGAGGTGGGCGACGTCGGGGATGACGTCGTTGTCGAGGAGCATGGAGCCGAGCACCGCGGCCTCGGCGCCGAGGTTCTGCGGGGGGAGGCGTTCGGCGGGCGCGGTGGTAGCGGTGTCGGCCATGGCGGTTCAGTCGGCGACGACCCAGACGCGAGTCGTGGCAATGACGTCGGGCGCCAGGTGGATCTCGACGGCGTAGACCCCCGTCTCCTTGATGGGCTGCTCGAGGTGCACCGTCTTCTCGTCGATCGTGTAGCCCTCCTCGGCGAGGGCCTCGGCGATCTGTGCGGCGGTCACCGAGCCGAAGAGGTGGCCGCTGTCGGTCGCCTGGGCGGTGACGGTGCACGAGACGGTTTCGAGCTTCCTGCCTGCCTGGACGAGTGCCTGGTGCCTGCGGTCGGCCTCGCGCTGTGCCCTGCGCTTCTCGGCGTCGAGGGTCCGGAGGTTCTCGGTGGTGACGGGCGACGCGAACTTGCGTGGGAAGAGGAAGTTGCGGGCGTAGCCGTCGGCGACCTGGACGATGTCGCCGGTCTGGCCGAGGTTGTCGATGTCCTTGCGCAGCAGGATCTCCATGGGGGCGGTCTCCTCGGGGCGGTCAGTCGCCGACGTAGGGCATGAGGGCGATGAAGCGGGCGCGCTTGATGGCGGCGCGCGCCATGCGCTGGCACTTGGCGCAGTTGCCCGACCGCTTGCGCGAGAAGAGCCTGCCCTGGCTCGTCGTCAGCTTGTGGAGCAGGTGGATGTCCTTGTAGTCGATGCGCTTGATGCCCTCGCGGCAGAAGCGGCAGCGCGACTTGTCGCGGGGGCGTCGGTACTTGCGTCGTGCCATGGCGGGTCGGGCTCCTGGCTAGAAGGGGACGTCGTCGAAGGGCGCCTCGCCCGCCCCTGCCTCGGGTGCGGGGCCGGGCTGTGGCGGTGCCTGGCGACGGGGTGGCTCGGCGTCGGGCCTGGGGCGCGGCGGCTGGTCGGAGGGGGCGTCGGGCCTGGGGCGCGGCGGCTGGTTGGAGGGGCCGGCGCGCGGGGTGATGAACTGGAAGTTCTCGAGGACGACCTTGAGCTTCGAGCGGCGCTGGCCGTCCTGGCTGGTCCACTCGTCGAGGTGGAGGCGCCCCTCGAGGAAGATGGGTCGGCCCTTGGTGAAGTGCTCGTTGATGACCTCGGCCTGCCTGCCCCAGGCCGTGACCTCGACGAAGGTGGCCTGATCGCGCCGCTCGCCTTCGCTGCTGCGGCGTCGGCGGTTGATGGCGAGGCCGAAGTCGGCCACGGCCTGTCCGCTGGGGGTGTAGCGCAGTTGCGGGTCGCGGGTCAGGTTCCCCATCAGGATCACTCGGTTGTAGTTGGCCATGCCTGGGGTCCTAGCTGCTGGGCGAACGGGCGCCTGCGTCGCGGGCTCGTGTCACGGGGTGGGCTTGTGCTCTCCGTTGGGTTCCTGGGCGGCCGGTGCCTCGGCAGGGGGTGCCTGGGGAGCCGGGCTGGGCTCGGCGGCCGGGGGCTCGGCCGCGGGCTCGGCCTCTGGGGCTCCGGGGTCGAAGAGGCCCTGCTTGCGGAGCTTCTCGGAGTCGTGGTCGCGGACGATGAGGAGCCGGAGGATGGTGTCGCTGAGCTGGGCGTCGCGCTCGATGTGGCCGATGGCGTCGGTGGGCGCGAGGAAGCCTGTGAGCACGTAGACGCCGCGGGAGCGACCCTTGATGCGGTAGGCGAGCCGCCGCTCGTCCCAGCGCTCGAGCCCGAACACCCGGGCTCCGTGCTTCTCGATGATGGCGCGGATC
>CBFDBL010000638.1:0-3952 GCA_965603035.1 uncultured bacterium | reverse complement strand
GTCGTCGCTGGGCATGGAAATAGAGACCCTGCCTGCCAGGGCAGATGCAGGCAGCCCGATGGGGATGGACGCCGGTCCAATACCTAGTAAATGTACGCCAGCCTTGCGCCAGAGTCAAAAGGCCCGTCCCCGCACGCCCCAGCCCCCGCGCCGCTGCCGCGGCCCTGGCCAGCCCATGTCGTTGCCCGAGAAAGCTTTATGGCGGACAACCGCTGCCCGGGCGCGCGGCGCCGTGGCGGAGGCCCGAGCCGCGCGCACGAGGCCGTCCGCGCGCCTGTGTATAGTGTGGGGGTACAGTGGGTGAGGCGACGCTGCCCTCAGTTCGCCGGCAGCTTCAGCATCTCCAGCGGCGGGTAGTAGCGCAGCCCCCCGCCCCGAAGGCACGTGCCGATCAGGATCACGAAGCTGATCGAACGGCCCGAGAGCGGATAGCGCCACAGCTCGGGCGCCATGCAGAACGCCAGCGGCTTGCCCCAGCGGTAGATGCCGTAGCGCTCGGCGCCCTTGCGCCCTTTGTAGAAGTCGTTGAGCAGCGAGGGCGTGGTGATGGCGAGCCCCGTCGGCATGAGGCTGCGGTCGCGCTGCTCGGGCGACTTGGCGTACCACGAGGCGGTCGTCTCGCCGACGAGGTAGACGTGCTCGAGGAGCACGTAGGACATGGCGGGGACCGAGGCGTCCTCGCGGAAGCTGGCGGGCAGGTCGAAGATGCGGTTGGGCACGGCGTCGGTGGCGTAGCGCTCGACGGTCCAGGTGAGAGCCAGGGTCTTGGGGTCGCCGACGGTCACCTCGCGGGGCAGTCCGCCGAGGCCGCCGAAGGCCAGGACGAGCGGCGCGCGGGCGCTGCCCATGCGCCGGCTGGCGCCCCGCGCCCAGGCCCGCAGAGCGTCGAACAGCTCGCGGGAGTCGTCCTGCACCCACACGGCGCAAGGGACGCGCGCCAGGTCGATGCGGCACTGGTGGCACGGGCTCCCGCCGATGGTCCTGGTGAGCCGCGTGCGGACCACGCGCGAGGCGACGTAGCGGGTCATGGCGTCGGCGAGCTCGGCGATCACGCTGCCGAGGTTGCGGATGCTCTGGCGGATGAAGGTTCGCCGGGCGCGGTTGGCGATGAGGACCTCGCCGGTGTCGAGCCGCACGATGGTGGTCAGGGCGTCGCAGCCCAGGCGGCCCTCGGCGTGGGTCGGCAGCAGCCGCGCCACCGTCTCGGGCGGGCTCGCCGCCTCGTCGTCGAAGCGCAGCCGGTCCTCGGTCAGCCACGTGCGGTGGCGGCGGGTCACCGTGCCGATCCGCTTCGACTCGAGGGTGCTCGTGCTCTCGGAGTAGAAGCCGGCCACCTGCGCGGCGTCGGCCGCCAGGGCGCCGGCAACGACCACGGCCGCCACCGCGTGGCACAGGGCGCACGCGCCCCGGCGCTCGTCTCTGCTCATCGCGGGCACGCCTCGCCAGGGGAGTCGGGCTCAGTCGCCGACGCGGAGGACGATGGCGGTGATGTCGTCGCTCTGGCCGCCCTCGTCGGCGAAGGCGCCCAGGTCGGTCAGCACGGCGTCGAGCATGGCCTGCGGCTCGCGCGGGGCCGAGGCGGCGACGCGCTGGAGCCGGTTCTCACCGTACCACTCGCCCTCGGCATTCGACGCGTCGATCACCCCGTCGGTGTAGAACACCACGTGGTCGCCGGCGTGGAGGTCCACCACCGCGGCCTCGTGCTCCTGCCCCGCGAGCGCCCCGCGCGGGAACTGGCGCGGGAGACACACCTCCTCGACCTGCCCCGACTCCGGCAGCACCCGCAGCGGCGGCAGGTGGCCCGCCGTCGCCACCGTGAGCCGCCGCGCCGACAGGTCGAGCACGCCGTAGAGCATCGTCACGAACGTGCCCCGGGGCGCTCGCTCCACCAGCAGCGCGTTGAGCCGGCCGAGCAGCTCGCCCGGCGTCTGGCACTGGAGGGCGAGGAACCGCGTGTGGCTCGACAGCCGCGCCATGAGCAGCGCCGCCGAGATCCCCTTGCCCGACACGTCGCCCACCACGATCGCCAGCCGGCCCTCGCCCAGCGGCAGGAAATCGTAGAAATCGCCGCCCACCCCGAGCGCCGAGACGTGGTGCAGCGCGAACTCGTAGCCCTCCACCGACGGCGGGCCGTCGGGCAGGAAGCTGCGCTGGACCTCCGCAGCCAGGTGCATGTCCCGCTCCACCCGCTCCCGACGCAGCAGCTCGCGCCGCATCCGCGCCCGCTCCACCGCCAGGTTGATCTCCTTGCCCACCCACGTCAGCAGCGCCAGGTCGTCCTCGTGGAACGCCACGCCGGCCCGCCGCGAGTCCACGTAGAGCAGGCCCGTCACCTCCTCGCGGTAGAGCAGCGGCACGCACATCAGCGACGCGATGCTGTGGCGCTGGATCGTCATCGTCTGGCGCAGCCGGGGGTCCTGGGCCGCCGACGTGCTCAGCAGCGCCTGGCCCCGCTCGGCGGTCGTGCGCATCACCGTCGTCGAGACGGCGACCTCCTCGACGGCGAGCCCCGAGCGCAGGCGGCTCGCCCGCGGCGCCATCGTCTCGGTGTTCGGGTCGCGCAGCATCAGCACCGCCACGTCGGCCTGCGGGAAGATCTCGAGCAGCTTGTCGAGCGCCCCGTCGAGCGACTCGTCCAGCGACAGGGTGATATCGACGGCGTCGGTCACCTCGTAGATCCGCTCGAGCCGCGAGCGCAGGCGCGCCACTTCCGCGCGATCGCCCGCAGGCGGCTCCAGCGACCCGTCGGCACCCACCGGCAGCGTCACAGGGCTCTCGCCGGTGTCGGCCGTGTCGGCGAACACCATCGTGGGCTTGTGGCCCCGCGGCCCCTCGTCCTCGGCGCCCGGGTGGAACGCCATCTGGAACTCGCACACGTCCACCACGTCGCCGTCCTTGAGCAGATGGCGGCGCACGCGGCGGCGGTTCACGAACGTGCCGTTGCGGCTCCAGAGGTCCTCGACGACGTAGCCGTCCTCGGTGCGCGAGATCTTCAGGTGGTGGCGCGAGACCGCTTCCGACGGCAGCGTCACGTCGGCGCTGTCGTCGCGGCCCAGGATCGTCACCTCCCCGAGCGCCACCTCCTCGGGCGGAGTCCCCTCCCGCGTGATCGCCAGTGTTGCCATCGCAGCAGGTCTCCCGCGGGCCCAAGGGCAGGGCACGGGGCCGACGCAAGTGCCTCGCGCTCCGCACGATAATACCGTCCCGCGCCCCCCGGCGCAAGCGCCTTCTCCGCGGCCTCGCGCCGCTCGACGCCCCGCCGTGGCAGCCCCGCCAGGCACCCGGCGCGCCCCCCGTCGGCGGGCGACGGGCGATTGCGGTTGACATTCCCGCGTCGAGCGCTATAATAGACGCTCTGCCGCGGGGTGGAGAAGTGGTATCTCGTCAGGCTCATAACCTGAAGATCGCAGGTTCGAATCCTGCCCCCGCTACCAATATTAAAGAAGACTTCGAGATCGCAGGTTCGTAGCGGGCTAGCGTCTCAAAGTCAGGCAGGGCAAAGACTTCGGCTCGACCCTCGTGATTCTGGGGGTCGAGCCGAATCTGTCTCACGAACGCCCGGATCACCCTCCGCTGCTCGTCAATCGAGCCCTCCTGCATCACCTCCCCAAACGAGCTGAGCATGTCCGTCATCTCGCGGACGGCGCTGTCGAGGTCTACCTGGACGCCCACCGCGCGCTCCAGTTCTTCGATCCTCGCGTTCAACTCCAGCAGCTCCCGCTTGAGCTCTGCGATGCGCTCGTCGGCGAACTCGCGGTTCTCCTGCGTGATGTTGTCGAGGATGTTGTTGATCTTCGTGCGGAT
This sequence comes from uncultured bacterium, assembly GCA_965603035.1. Classification (GTDB taxonomy): domain Bacteria; phylum Planctomycetota; class PUPC01; order DSUN01; family DSUN01; genus CAZDNN01. Next base: position 148 of record CBFDBL010000638.1, on the reverse strand, counting down.
CTCCTCCCTCTGACCGCTGAGGCGCCGCAGCTCCTCGGAAGCCCCCTCATTGGTCACGCCCAGGTGCTGGCGCACCAGCGAACGTAGCTCGATCGGGTCGGCCGCCTCCACCATCCGCCGGATGGTGTCTCCGATGGTGTCGATGACC
>CBFDBL010000637.1:0-3968 GCA_965603035.1 uncultured bacterium | reverse complement strand
ACCGCACTCCAAAGCCCCGCCCGTGGCGGGGCGAGGACAAACCGCGGCGGCACGCGGCCGCTGGCGGAACGTGGCCCGGAGCCATGCCGCCCCTGTCAAAGGCCTCGGCGCTGACTGCCGCAGCCCCCTTGCGTCATCGCCCCCGGCGCCTGCGGGCCACGGAGGGCGGGCCTCGGGACAAGTGGGGGCCCGTTGCATTGGGTATGCAGAGGTCAATAGAGCCCGCGCCCTCGAGCCTCAGGGCTCAGGCCTCGAGCCTGCCCGCGGGTCGTGCGCCCTTGCCGCGCTGCTTCGTCGCGGAGTCGCCGAGGTCGGCGCGCATCGTGTCGGCGAGCGCCTGGAGACGCTTGACGACGTCGGGGTGCTGGTCGGCGAGGTCGGTGGACTGGCTGATGTCCTTCTCGAGGTCGAAGAGCGCCAGGCCGGTCTTCCCCTGCGAGTAGCGCTCGGGGATGCCGCCCTTGCCGCCCGGGCGGCCGGCCATGGAGCGGTAGCCGTGGGGGAAGTGGAGGCTCCACTTGCCGCTGCGGACGGCCTGGAGGTGGCGCCCCCAGTAGAAGCAGAGCGCCTCGTGCGGGCCCTTGGCCCCCGGCTGGCCCGACATGAGCGGCCAGATGTCGAGCCCGTCGATCTTGTGGTCGGGCAGCTTGGCGCCGGTCAGGCCCGCGATGGTGGGCAGGATGTCGATGGTCATCGCGGGCTCGCGGCACACCCTGCCCGCGGGGATCCTGCCCGGCCAGCGCATCACCGTCGGCTCGCGAACGCCGCCGTCCCAGCTCGTGCCCTTGCCCTCGCGCAGCGGGAGCGCGCAGCCGCCGTGCTCGCCGTAGCTCAGCCACGGGCCATTGTCGGACGTGAAGATGACGAGGGTGTTGTCGTCGAGCCCGTGCTTGTCGAGCGTCTTGAGGATCTCGCCGACGCTCCAGTCGATCTCCATGATCACGTCGCCGTAGAGCCCCCGCTTGCTCTTGCCCCTGAACTTGCTGGAGACGTGGAGCGGCACGTGCGGCATGCTGTGGGCGACGTAGACCAGGAACGGCTGGTCCTTGTGCTGCTCGATGAACTTCACGGCGTGCTCGGTGTACCAGGTCGTGAGCTGGCACTGTTCCTTCGAGGTGACCTTGGGGTTGACGATCTTGTCGCCGGCGATGAGCGGCAGGTGGGGCCAGCGCTTGAGCCGCTGCTCCATCGGCAGGTGGCGGACGCCTGGGTGGTAGGGCCACATGTCGTTCGAGTACGGGAGGCCGAAGTAGTCGTCGAAGCCGTGGCGGGTGGGGAGGAACTGCGGGTGGTGGCCGAGGTGCCACTTGCCGTAGGCGGCGGTGGCGTAGCCCTTCTGCTTGACGAGCTGGGCGAGGGTCATCTCGTCGTCGGAGATGCCGTGCCGCGACTTCGGGCCCAGTGCGCCCAGGATGCCGACGCGAGGCGAGTAGCAGCCGGTGAGCAGCGCGGCGCGGGACGCGCTGCACACGGCCTGGGCGGCATAGAAGTCGGTGAAGCGCATGCCCTCGCGGGCCATGCGGTCGATGTTGGGGGTGTCGATGTCGGGCGAGCCGAAGCAGCCGAGGTCCTGGTAGCCCTGGTCGTCGGTGAAGACGATGACGAAGTTGGGCAGCCGCTTGCTGCTCTCCGCGGCCCGTGCGAGGGGGCTGCTGCCGAGCAGCCCGCCGGCGAGCGCGGTCTGTCCCAGGGTCGAGAGGAACGCGCGTCGGTCCATGTCCTGTTCTCCTTCACTGAGGCGTTCGGGCGCGATGCCGATCCTATAGCCCGTTGCGGCAGGCGTGTCAAGGAGGCCGGCGGTTGCGCGGCGGCGGCGCGCGGAGTATGTTGCTGCGGCGAGAGGCCCACGTGCTGCGAGAGGGACGCGCCGGGAGGGCGGCGCTGGCCCTCGAGATCGGCCCCCGGGCCGTCGGATGCGTGGTCCGGAGGCCCTGCGGAAACTGAGGGGCCGCTGCGGAAAATGAGGGGCCGCCTCGCCGGCCATGACCCAGCCGCCTGACGCGGTCTTGACAGACGCCGAAGGGCAGGCTATACAGGGGCTTGCGACTCCACCGAGGGCACAAGGAGGACGGCGATGGCCAAGAAGCTGAAGGTCGGCGTCATCGGCACGGGGATGATCGCCGTGGCGGGCCACATCCCCGCGTGGCAGAACCTCGAGGACGACGTCGAGATCGTCGCGGTCGCCGACATCCTGGAGGACCGCGCGAAGCTCGTCGCCAAGAGCGAGGGCATCCCCCACGCCTACGGCGACTGGGTCGCGATGCTCGAGGAGCTCGACCTCGACATCGTGTCGGTCTGCACGCCGAACACGTATCACAAGGAGCAGACGATCGCCGCGCTCCAGGCGGGGGCGCACGTGCTGTGCGAGAAGCCCGTGGCGACGTGCCGCGCCGACGCCGTCGAGATGTTCGACGAGGCCGAGGCGCAGGGCAGGCACCTGATGGTCGGCCAGACGGCCCGCTTCTCCGAGCGCTCGAAGGCCGCCAAGGAGATCTGCGACGGCGGCCGCCTCGGCGAGATCTACTACGCCGAGACCTACTTCCTACGCCGACGCGGCATCCCCACCTGGGGCCAGTTCCACATGAAGGAGCACTCCGGCGGCGGCCCCGTCTACGACCTCGGCGTCCACGCCATCGACCTGCTGTTCTGGCTGATGGGCACGCCCGCCGTCGTGGCCGTCAGCGGCGTCGCCTACACCAAGCTCGGCAACCGCGACGAGGGCCTCGCCACCTCGCTCGCCGAGAGCGGCGCCCCGCTCGGAGTCCTCACCCCCAGGCCATACGACTACAAGGACTTCGACGTCGAGGACATGGCCGCCGGCTTCATCCGCCTCGCCGGCGGCGGCGCCGTCGCCTTCAAGACGAGTTGGGCCGCCAACGTGCCCGAGAACGCCGGGAGCACCATGATCCTCGGCACCGACGGCGGCCTCGTCCTCGACCCGCTCACCCTGGTCACCAACATGGGCAGCTACCAGGTCAACGTCCAGCCCCGCGTCCCGGCCGACCGCAAGGTCGCCTTCAGCGGCCACTGGGGCGAGACCGCCCACTTCGTCGAGGTCGTCCGCGGCCAGGCGGAGCTCCTGGTCACCCGCGAGCAGGTGCTCAACGTCATCGGCACCCTCGACGCGCTCTACCAGTCAGCGGCGTCCGGCAAGGAAGTGTGGCTCAGTTGAGGCCCGCAGAACCCTCAGGAGGACAGACGATGGCCAAGACCTATCGCATCGGGCTCATCGGCTTCGCGCACATGCACATCAACAACGTCGGCGCGCTCTTCGCCGCGCACCCCCAGGCCGAGGTGGTCGCCATCGCCGACACCGTGCCCGACCGGCCCGAGCTCCGCAAGGGGCCCTACACCCGCGAGTGGAACGTCGAGCACGCGCTCGCCGACTTCGGCGTCTCGCGGGCCTACGACGACTACCGCGAGCTGCTGGCGGCCGAGGAGCTCGACGTCGTGGTCTGCTGCTCCGAGAACGCCAAGCACCCCGAGGTGGTCGCGGCCTGCGCCGCGGCGGGCGTGAACGTGTGCGTCGAGAAGCCCATGGCCATGTCGATGACCGACGCGCTCGGGATGGTGCGCGCCGTCCAGGCCGCGGGCACCACCATGCTCGTCAACTGGCCGATGACGTGGAACCCGTCGGCCCACCAGTGCAAGGCGCTGATCGACGCCGGCGCCATCGGCCCCGTGATCGAGGTCAAGTGGCGCGGCGGCCACACCGGGCCGCTCGGCTCAGGGGCGAAGCACGAGGGCGTCACCGAGGAGGCCGCGCCCCTCACCCCCACCGAGCTCGGCGCCACCTGGTGGCACACCATCGCCCCGGGCGGCGGGGCCATGCTCGACTACTGCTGCTACGGCGCCATGATCGCCTACTGGTTCATTGGCGAGATGGCCGTCTCGGCCGTCGGACTGCGGGGCAACCTCAACAGCCCCTTCGGCGACGCCGACGACACCGGCGCCCTGATCGTCCGCTT
>CBFDBL010000636.1:0-3977 GCA_965603035.1 uncultured bacterium | reverse complement strand
GGCGTTGTCCCTTGCGCTTCCGTGCCTCGCCGGCAAGTTCCACGATCTGCCGCCTGGCGGCGGGGGCGGCATCACGGTGGCGGTCTCGCCGATCGAGCAGCTCGAGGAGGCGATCGTCGTCGAGGCGACCGAGTACAAGGCCTACCTCGCGCACATCGACAAGAGCGGCGGGCGCATCACCGTCAAGGGCCTGCCGCCCGGCAAGTACGACCTCGTGCTCAAGTTCGCCGGCACCTGTGTCGAGGGGCTGACGCTCGACGTGCCGGGCGGCTTCGAGCGGCTGTCGAAGACGGACAAGAAGGGCATCGGGCACGTGACGTGGATCACCGACGACTACTTCAACAAGAAGCGCATCGCGCGGCTCGGCGGGAACGCCAAGGTGGTGAAGATGCTGGTCGAGCAGGTGCGCGACAAGAAGACCCACGAGCCCGACGGCACGGTGCTCGCCGACATCCAGATCCGGCGCCTCGAGCTCACCGAGATGCGCAAGACAGGCAAGATCTGGACCATCAAGCAGACCAAGTGGCTCTTCCGCGAGGAGCGCAAGATGCACGCGGGCGGCAAGGTGAGGCCCGGCGTCGTGCTCGACTTCATCTACTGCCCGAAGCTCGGGGGCATCCGCGTGGGCGACGAGATGGAGACGCTGCCCGGCATCGACCTCGCGAAGCTGCGCGATCGCCTGCCCTCACACTTCTACCGAGCCTCGCACCTCCAGGCGAAGTACGGCGACGAGCTTCGCAGGGAGAAGGGCAAGAAGCCGAGCGACAAGCTGATGAAGTCGCGCCGCTAGCCGCAAGCTGTAGGCGGCGTGTCGCCACGCCGCGGGACGAAACGGTGTGGGGAGGGCGCCGGCGCCCGAGCGTTCCTGCCGCGAGTCGACGCTGTTCGAGGATTGAGATGCCCCTGCTGAGAGTGAAAGAAGGCCCGGCCAAGAACACCGAGTTCCGGCTGCGCAGCGACGCCATCCGCATCGGCCGTGCCCGCTCGTGCAACCTCCGCATCGCCGGCGAGCGGATCTCCAGGGACCACGCCCAGATCGAGCCGGCCGACGGCGGCTTCGTGGTCACCGACCTCAAGAGCAGCAACGGCACGTTCGTCAACGGCGAGCGCATCACCCGCCGCACGCTCGCGCACGGCGACGAGATCGCCATCGGCGACGTGACCTTCCTCTTCCTGCCCGACGACGCGCCGAGGCCGGAGGACGAGGAGCCCGAGGCGCAGGCCCTCAGCCTGGCCGAGGAGGTCGAGGCCATGGAGGGCGAGGCAGCGGAGCCCCCAGCCGCAGCCCCGGAGCCCCCCGCGCCCGAGGCACAGCCCGCCGAGCCGCCTGCCGAGCCGCCTGTCGCCGAGAGGCCCGCGCCCGCCGTCCACGCCGCGCCCAAGACGGCGGAAGGCGTCGATGCCCGCATGACCGCCAGCATGAAGCGGGCCACCGGGGCCATCCGCTCCGAGGTCGGCAAGATCATCGTCGGGCAGAGCGAGGTCCTCAACCAGGTCCTCACCGCCATGCTCTCCCGCGGCCACTGCCTCATGGTCGGCGTCCCAGGCCTCGCCAAGACCCTCATGGTCCGCACCATCGCCCAGATCCTCGACCTCCAGTTCCGCCGCATCCAGTTCACCCCCGACCTCATGCCCTCCGACATCACCGGCACCGACATCCTCGAGGTGGACGAGAACACCGGCGAGAAGAGCTTCCGCTTCATCAAGGGCCCCGTCTTCACCCACATGCTGCTCGCCGACGAGATCAACCGCACGCCGCCGAAGACCCAGGCCGCGCTGCTGGAGGCCATGCAGGAGCGCAGCGTCACGGCATCCGGCTACACCTACAAGCTCGACGAGCCGTTCTTCGTGCTCGCCACCCAGAACCCGCTGGAGCAGGAGGGCACCTACCCGCTGCCCGAGGCGCAGCTCGACCGCTTCATGTTCAACATCCTGGTGGACTACCCGACCGAGGGCGAGGAGGAGCTGATCGTCAAGCGGACGACGTTCCGCGCGATGCCGACGCCTCGGAAGATCCTGCGGGGCTCGGACATCGTGCTGCTCCAGCGGATCGTGTGGCGGGTGCCCGTGTCCGACAGCGTCATCAAGTACGCCGTGTCGCTCGTGCGGGCGTCGCGGCCGGGCGACGAGGGGATCCCGGAGTTCGTCAACGAGCGCGTCCAGTGCGGCGCCGGCCCCCGCGCGTGCCAGTACCTGATCCTGGGCGCGAAGGCGCGGGCCGTGATCGACGGCCGCACCCAGCCGACGATCGACGACGTGCGGGCCTGCGCCGTCCCCGTCATGCGACACCGCATCTTCGTCAACTTCAACGCCCTCTCCGAGGGGGTCACCCCGACCGACATCGTGCGCGAGCTGGTGAAGGCCACCCCCGCGCCGATCGACCGCGCGCCCATCCGCCGCGACTTCAAGGCCGCGGGGCCCGCCGGCATGCTCGACCTCGCCCTGCCCAAGGTCGCCGAAGGCGAGCCGCTCAACCTCGAGGCCATCCAGCAGATGCGCGACGCCAGCGCGCGCATCCGCGACGAGGTCCAGAAGATCATCATCGGCCAGACCGAGGTCCTCAACCAGATCCTCATGGCCATGCTCAGCCGCGGCCACTGCCTCATGGTCGGCGTCCCGGGCCTCGCCAAGACCCTCATGGTCCGCACCATCGCCTCCGTGCTCGACCTCAACTTCCGCCGCATCCAGTTCACCCCCGACCTCATGCCCTCCGACATCACCGGCACCGACATCCTCGAGGAGGACGAGCGCACCGGCGAGAAGACCTTCCGCTTCATCCGAGGCCCCATCTTCACCCACATCCTGCTCGCCGACGAGATCAACCGCACCCCGCCCAAGACCCAGGCCGCGCTCCTCGAGGCCATGCAGGAGTACAGCGTCACCGCCTCGGGCAACACCTACCAGCTCGACCTGCCCTTCTTCGTGCTCGCCACCCAGAACCCGCTCGAGCAGGAGGGCACCTACCCGCTGCCCGAGGCCCAGCTCGACCGGTTCATGTTCAACATCTGGGTGGACTACCCGACCGAGCCCGAGGAGCACAGCATCGTCAAGGAGACCACCCGGCTCCAGGTCCAGCAGCCCCAGGTCGTGCTCGCAGGCGAGCACATCCTGACGCTCCAGGACATCGTGCGCCGCGTGCCCGTCTCCGACCACGTCATCAAGTATGCCACCCGGCTGGCGCGGATGACGCGGCCCGAGACACCGGGCTCGCCGAAGTTCATCCACGACTGGGTCTACTGCGGCGCCGGCCCCCGGGCCTGCCAGTACCTGATCCTCGGCGCCAAGGCCCGCGCCGTGCTCGACGGGCGGGCCAACGTCTCGTGCCGCGACGTCCGCTCCGCCGCACTGCCCGTCATGCGGCACCGCATCTTCACCAACTTCAATGCCGACAGCGAAGGCGTCACGACCGTCGAGATCGTCGAGAAGCTGCTCGGCGAGGTGCCCGAGCCGGGCGAGAAGGACTACGCGCCTAAGCCGAAGAAGGCGCCCGCCGCCGCCCGCAAGAAGCCCGAGGCCGCCGTCGCCTTCACCGCCGAGCCCCCGAAGAAGCCGCCGGAGAAGAAGATCGAGGTCGCCCCCGCCGCGGCCGAGGCCCTCAAGCCCTCGAAGAAGGCCGAGCCCAAGCTCGCCCAGGCCGAGTGGCTCGAGGAGCCCGCCGACGACGCCGTCCCCCAGGCCGAATGGGTCGACGCCCCCGGCGCCGACGACAAGAAGAAGCGCCCCAAGCGACGCCCCGGCCGCCGCTGAGGCCGCTCGCGGAGGGGGGGATGGGTGCCACGCTCAAACTCGTTTGGGCGTGTCTTCCCCGGCGAGGCAGCGCGCCACCGACGGATAGGACCCATAGGACCCATAGGACCTATAGGTCCCATCGGACGGCGACATCGTCTGCGTGGGACGACCGGTCAACCCCCTCACCGAGCAGCGAGGCTATGCCATGGAGCCCGACCTCGACGCCCAGTTCCCCCGCTACACCGACT
>CBFDBL010000635.1:0-3981 GCA_965603035.1 uncultured bacterium | reverse complement strand
GCGCGCACGCGGGCAGCGCGTGCGCGCTCGTCCCTCCGCTCCGCGGGGGGACGGGCTCCCCGCCGCTCCGCGGCTGCGCGCGAGGAACTCGTCACCCGCGAGGGGGCGAGCGCACCGTCGGGCTCCTGCGCGACGAGTGGGTCTGCTGGCTCGTCGTGCCGCAGGACACCTGGAGGGCGTGGCGGGCGAAGAAGGCTATCTGGGCAAGCTGCCGCCCGTCCGCTCGCTCCGCGAGTAGCCGGAGCGGTGTCAGGCTACCGGAGTCCATGGAGGACCGCGGGCGTGACACCCGGCTCCGTGCGGGCGGCGAGCGAGGGCAGGCCGCCATCAGCACGATGGGACGCGCGGGACTCCTTGAGCCGCTACGTCGCCGCGCCGGCGAAGAGCTGGCGCAGCCAGGCGACGATCGCCATGGGGTCGGCGACGGCGTGGGGGAGGAGGACGTGGGCGGTGTGGTCGTCGATGACGCGCAGTTGCGCGGGGACGGCGGCGAAACGCTCCCGGAGCTTCGCGAGGTCGAGGAACTTGACGAGCAGGAACCCTCGTCGGCGCGCGATCGAGGCGACGTGGCAGGGCTCGAGGTGGATGCGCAGCTCGTGGCGTGCCATGAGCTTGACGACGGGCTCGGGGTGGGCGCCGAAGCGGTCGCGGAGCTCGTCGCCGACGGCGGCGAGCTCGTCGTGGCTCTCGGTGCGGGCGAGCTTGCGGTAGATCTCCATGCGCTGCGGGTCGTCGGGCACGTAGTCGGCGGGCAGGTAGGCGTTGAGGTCGATGTCCACGTCGACCTCGACGCGCTCGACGATGGGCTCGTTGCGGAGCTCCTTGACGCTGCGCTCGAGGAGCTTGCAGTAGAGGTCGTAGCCGATGGCGGCGATGTGGCCGTGCTGCTCGTAGCCGAGGATGTTGCCTGCGCCTCGGATCTCGAGGTCGCGCATGGCGATCTTGAAGCCTGCGCCGAGCTCGTCGAACTCCTCGATGGCCTTGAGCCGGCTCACGGCCTTGGGCCGGACGGGGACGTCGTGCGGTATGAGGAAGTAGGCGTAGGCGCGGTGCCTGTAGCGCCCGACGCGGCCGCGGAGCTGGTGGAGGTCGGCGAGGCCGAACTGGTCGGCGCGGTTGACGAACAGGGTGTTGGCCCTGGGGATGTCGAGCCCCGACTCGATGATGGTGGTGGAGACGAGCACGTCGGCCTCGCCCTCGACGAAGGCGGTCATGCGCTCCTCGAGGAGGTGCTCGTTCATCTGGCCGTGGCCGACGACGAATCGGGCCTCGGGCACGAGCTCGCGGAGGTGGTGTGCCACCTCGTCGATGTTGTAGACGCGGTTGTGGACGAAGAAGACCTGGCCGTCGCGCGCGAGCTCGCGCACGATGGCCTCGCGGACGAGCTTCGGGCTCCCGTGGCACACGCGGGTGCGCACGGCGAGGCGGTCCTGCGGCGGGGTGTTCAGCGACGAGATGTCGCGGATGCCGAGCAGTGCCATGTGGAGGGTGCGCGGGATCGGGGTCGCGGTCATGGTCAGCACGTCCACGGTGGCCCGCAGGCGCTTGAGCCGCTCCTTGTGCTCGACGCCGAAGCGCTGCTCCTCGTCTATGGTCACGAGCCCGAGGTCCTGGAACCGCACGTCGGCCGACAGCAGGCGGTGGGTGCCGACGACGATGTCCACCTGGCCGGCGGCGGTCCGGCCGACGATCTCGCGCTGCTCGCGTGCCGTCTTGAATCGGCTGAGCACCTCGATGAGCACGGGGTAGTCGGCGAAGCGCTCGGAGAAGGTGCGGTAGTGCTGCATGGCCAGCACGGTGGTGGGCACGAGCACGGCGACCTGGCGGCCTGCGGCGACGGCTCGGAAGGCGGCGCGCATGGCCAGCTCGGTCTTGCCGTAGCCCACGTCGCCGCACAGCAGGCGGTCCATGGGCCGGGGCGCCTCCATGTCGTCGCGGATCTCGGCGCTGGCCTCGAGCTGGTCGGGGGTCTCGGCGTAGAGGAACGAGTGCTCGAACTCCTGCATGAGCTCGGCGTCGGGCGGGCAGGCGATCCCGGGCATCTGGGCGCGGACGGCCTGGACGTGGAGCAGGTCGCGCGCGAGGTCGCGCACCGCCTCCTTGACGGCCGCCTTCTGGCTCTCCCACCGCGCCGTGCCGAGCTTCGAGAGCGACGGCCGGCCCCGGAAGGTGCCGACGTAGCGCTGCACGAGCTCGACCTTGGTCGCAGGGACGTAGAGCTTGACGTTGTCGGCGAACTGGAGTGTGAGGAAGTCCTCGAGCTCGCCGCGCCGGTTCAGCCGCTCCATGCCGAGGTAGCGTGCGATCCCGTGGGCGACGTGGACCACGTAGCTGCCCTTTTCGAGCTCGAGGAAGCTCTCGATGGGCCGGGTGGCCCGCCGCGGGCGGCGGCGCTGCGCGTAGCGGCTGAACACCTCGTGGTGCCCGACGCAGGCGAGCCGGAGCTCTGGGAACTCGAAGCCCTTCGACAGGAAGCCCTCGCGGCGCTCGAGCCGGTCGGTGTGGGGGAAGTCGGCGTCGCGCAGCAGCTCCGCCAGCCGCTCCCACTCGCCGACGTTGCTACAGTAGACGGCGACCCGCTCGTTGTCGCGGGCGAGCCGGCCCAGCTCCTCGAACACCCCGGTGAGCTGGCCGTCGAAGCCCTGTGTCGAGCGCACGCCGAACGACACGGCGTCGCCGCCGGCCGCGACCCCGAGCGCGCAGGTGTGCACCATGGGGAAGCGCGACCACGCGGCATAGGCGGCGTCGTAGCCCAGCAGCGTCTCCTGGCCGCCGAGCTGCTCGCCCGTCCGCTCGGCGCGCTCCTGCACCGCGAGCGGCTCGTGGACGCAGACCCACGAGTCGGGGGCCAGCGCGCCCATGAGCGAGCGGAGGCTGCCACCTGCGGCCTGGACGATGTGGCTGGTGGTGAGTGCGACGATCTCGCAGGCCTCGAGCCGGGCGTCCGAGCGCTGGGACACGACGTCGAAGCTGCGGATCGACTCGACCTCGTCGCCGAAGAACTCGATGCGCAGCGGCTTCGCGGCGGCGAGCGCGAAGACGTCGAGGATCCCGCCGCGGATGCTGAACTGCCCGGCGGCCTCGACCATCGCCTCGCGCTCGAGCCCGCGCGCGACGAGCCACTCCGCCAGAGCCTCGAGCCGCCGGCGGTCGCCGACCTGCAGCTCGAGGGTCGCCTCGGCGAGCGCGGCGCCGTCGGGCACCGGCTGGAGCAGCGCCTGGACGGGCGCGACGATGAGCTTCGGCGCCGCCTCGCGCCCGGGCAGGGCCAGGCGGCGCAGGAGCGCGAGCCGCTGCGAGTGGAGCTGGCCTGGGAAGGCGTCGTCGGTGGGCGAGGCCTCGAGGGCGGGGAAGAGGGTCGGCTCGGCGTCGCTGAAGAGGCCCACGTCGGCGACCAGCGCCTCGGCCTCCTCGACCGAGGGCACGACGATGAGCACCGAGCCGGGGGCCTGGCGGGCGAGCGCGGCCAGGAAAACGGCGACAGAGGATCCCCACAGGCCGCCAGCCGTGGCCCCCCGGCCGGCGCCGAGACGGTGGAGCACGCGACGGAACCGCTCGTCGCTCTCCAAACGGGCAACGAACGCGTTCATCCCGTCCTGTCGCCAGTGAGTTCGGGCCGCCCGCATGGGGGTCGGCCGGCGTCGAGGCGCGTCGGCCGCGCCGCCATCAGGTCGTCATCCCGTGGGGTACGGGCGATGAAATGCCCGACGCCGCTGAGGTCGGCGTCGGGCATGTCACCTGGGGATCGACGGCGATTCGGTGGGCGCACGCCGATCCGCCCAGCCGGGCGCCCTGGGAGGGCGCCCGGCACAGGCAGCTTGGTCCGCAGGCCAGCGGGCCTGCTACTCGATCTTCGCGGCCGTGCCAGGGGCCGTCGCCGTGCCGGGGGCAGCCGCTGTCCCAGGGGCTTCGGCCGTCGTCGGTGTCGTCACCGTCGTCGGCTCGATATCGCCCCCGGTCTCCTGCGGCTCGCATCCGACC
>CBFDBL010000634.1:0-3986 GCA_965603035.1 uncultured bacterium | reverse complement strand
CTGAGGGCTTGCTGGTACCGCTCGATGGCCTTGGCGGCCTCGCCCCGGCGCAGGTGGATGTCGGCCAGCTCGACGACGTGCAGCGCGTCCACGCTGTCGCCGTGCGCGGCGAGCAGCCGCTCGAGGGCCGTGGTCGCCTCGTCGAGCTTCCCGTCGTCGAGGTAGCACTGCGCCAGGAGGGCGAGGGCCTCGGGGTGGTCCCTCTGGAGGCCGAGGGCGGCGCGTGCGTGCTCGATGGACTCGTCGCGCTCGCCCATGGTGTAGAGGCAGGCGGCGAGCGCCATCCTGGCCTCGGGGTCCTTCGCGGCGGCCTCGACGGCCGCTTCGAGCTGCTGGCGCGCCTCGTCGGCGCGGTGGGTGGCCAGGTAGAAGCGGGCGAGCCGGCGGCGGTAGACGGCGCTGGCCGGGTCGAGCTTGACGAGGCGCTCGACGGCCTCGCCCTCGTGCTCGGCCTGCCCGGTCACCGCGTACGCGTTGGCGAGCGCGAGGTCGGCCACGGGGTTGCGGGGGATGAGCTTCTGGAACTCGTCGCACTGCTCGAGCGCCTGGGTGTGCCAGCCGTGGACGCCGTAGACGAGGAGTCGCGCGAGGATGGCGGCGGCCCGTCGGCACAGCGCCTTGTCCTTGCCGCAGGTGGTGGCGAGATGGCGGTAGGCCGCTTCGAGCTCGTCGGGCATGTCGGGCGCCTGGCGCAGCAGGGTGGCGACGTTGGCGGTGTCGCCCTGAGCGAGGTAGGCGTTGGCGCTCTGGAGCACGACGGGCGTGGCGGTGGCCATCCGGGTGGGCACCTGGCTGAGGCTGGCGACGGCGGCGCGGTGGTCGCCCCCGATCAGGTGGGAGGCCGCCGCGGCGATGCACGAGGGCGTGCGCCGCACGTCGTTGCGGATGGCCTGGTCGAAGAGCTTGAGGGCCTCGGCGTGCTGGCCGAGAAAGAAGTGGAGCACGGCCGCATCGTAGGCCGGCGCGTGCTTGGGGTTGGCGTCGAGCACGCCTCGGAGCTGCTCGAGGGCCAGCGCCCATTCCTGGTCGGCGATGCGGAGCCGTGCGATGAACACGCGGGCCTCGTGGCGCTTCGGGTCGCTCAGCAGCGCCGTCTCGGCGGCCTGGAGGGCCTTGACCGCGTCGCCCCTGGCCAGGTGGAGGCGCGCCAGGGCGAGGTGCACCCGTGCCTTGTCGTTCTCGGCGGGGATGGTCTCGTTGAGCAGCTTGTCGGCCTCGTCGAACTGCCGCGCGCGGATGTAGAGCTCGGTGAGCTGGTAGCGCGGCCCCAGGTCGGCCGGGTCCTGCTCGACAAGCTGGCGGAAGTGGCCCTCGGCGTCCTTGAGTCGGCCGAGCTGGGCGAGCGCCATGGCGAGGTGGCGGCGGGTGGCTCGGTGGCGCGGGTGCTTCGCGAGCACGCGGTCGAGCTCGCGGGCGGCGCGGGCCGGGCGGTTCTGGCGCAGGAGGGCGACGCCGAGCAGGTAGCGCAGATTGGGGTCGCCGGGCCGAGCGGCGAGGGCGCGCTCGCAATGGTGCAGGGCCTTCGCCGAGTCGCCCTTGGCCAGGGCGAAGCTCGCGAGACTCCGGTGCGCCAGCGGCGCGTCGGGGTCGAGCTCGACCATCTCCTCGTACTGGCGCACGGCCATCTCCTCGTCGCCCTTGTGGAGGTAGGCGGTCGCGAGCAGATCGCGCAGCTCCATCCGATGGGGCTCGTGGCGCAGGCCCTCGGTCAGCGCTTTCACGGCGCCGTCGGGGTAGCCGGTCTGGAGGTGGGTGTTGGCGAGCAGCAGACGGGCGGAGGTCAGCCTGGGGTTGAGGGCCAGGCACGCATTGAGCGCTTCGGTCGCCTCGGGGAGCTTCTCCTGGCGAAGGTAGCACTGCGCCAGCCAGTAGTGGCTGCGGACGTCCTGGGGCAGGCCGGCCACGGCGCGGCGGAACTCCTCGGTGGCGCGGGCGATGGCGCCCGCCTCGTAGTAGACGCCGCCGCGCACGTAGTGGGCCTCGGGGTTCGGGCTCTGGTACTTCAGCGCCTGCTCGGCATCGGCGAGGGCCTTCTCGCTCTCGCCCATCTCCAGGTAGAGCTTCGCGCGCAGGAGCAGGGCGGGCATGTCGTTGGCCCTGTGCCCGAGCGCCTCGGTGAGCACCGCGATCGCGCCCGCGAGGTCGTGCTGGCTCGCCCGGATCTGCGCCAGCCGCAGCCGCGGCTCGCGCAACTGCGGGTTCACCTTCAGCACCTCACGGCAGCCCGCCGCCGCCTCGTCCAGCCGGCCCACGCCCATCAGGATCTGGATGCGCTGGAGGTGGGTCGAGACGTCCTTCGGGTCGATCGCGAGCACCTTGCCGACGTGGCGGAGCGCCTCGTCGGCGTCGCCGCGCTCCCGCGCCAGCCCCACGAGCAGCTCGTAGCTCTCCTTCTCCCGCGCAGGCAGGGCCAGGAGCTGCCGCCCCGCCTCCGTGGCCAGGCGCAGGTACTCCTCGCCCTTCTCGGGCTGTGCCTGGGCACGCCTGCGGCCCGCCAGCTCCAGGTACACCGCGCCCAGCGTGCGGTGCGCCTCCTCGCTGCGCGGCAGCAGCGCCACCCCCTGGCTCAGGTGCTCGACCGCCTTCTCGAACTCCGAGGTCTTCGCGTACGCCTTCCCGATCCACAGGTGCGCCTCGCCGTTCGCCCCGTCGCGCCGCAGCGCCGAGCGAAGCGACGTGATCGCCTTGTCGTACCGGCCCGCCTTGCAGTGCAGACGGCCGCGACGCAGATCCGCGTCCTCCTCCGCCGCACCGCCAGCCGCAGGCACCACGGCTATGCTCGACAGCCACACCGTCATGGCGGCCACGATCGCCAGAGGCCTCAGGTTCATGCCAAGCTCCCTCTTCCCAACGCGGCTTCCGGCCGCAACCAAGGAGGAAAACGCGGGCTGGGCACACTAGCGAACAAAGCCAACTCCGTTGGTTTTGGTTGCCTTTCCACAAAGGCCGCAGCGACACCACTTGCCAGCGAGGAGCGAAGGCTGACGGGGTCGACCGCAAAACCGCTCGACCCCATCAGGTGTGCCCAGTCCGGGTTTTCCTCTGCCCCACATCCGCGCATGATGCGCGCGTGTCGCGTTGGAGAGGCCCCATGGGCAGCAGTGCGCTCCATATGGGACTCGTCGTCATGGCGGCCCTTCTTGCTGCCGACGTCGGCACCGCGCCCCCACACACTCTGCCATAACCCACGGCCCCTGTCAACACCTCAGCCGCGCGGACCGATGGCCGCCGATCTGTCCGCTCGCCCCGACAGGCCCGTCCGACGCCCTGGACCCGCCGCTGTCCAACTCCCAGGCAGCGTTGATTT
The DNA here is from genome assembly GCA_965603035.1 of uncultured bacterium. Classification (GTDB taxonomy): domain Bacteria; phylum Planctomycetota; class PUPC01; order DSUN01; family DSUN01; genus CAZDNN01. The sequence continues at coordinate 679 of CBFDBL010000634.1, read as the reverse complement.
CGGGCAACATCGCGTTGCCGATCGTCAACACGCACGCATCTCTCGGCGCGCCACCACGTTACGCTCGCCAATCGCCCGAATCCGCCTCCTGCGTGTTGCCGCCGGTCAACATGCGCCGCGACGCTGCCATTTCGGCACTCAAACGAGCACGCACTGGGCGAGGCCATAACACGTGGAGAAGGCACGACTTGGGGAGAATCTTGTCCCCCCGCAGAAATCTCGCCGCGGTTGGCACGCCAGTTGCTTGTGCATAAGGCGAATCGGGACAGGATCGTTGAGATCCGAAAGGTAACCGGGCCACGGCCAACTCGGCGAGCCCAGAAGGAGGTGGTTCCAGGGCAAGGCACGCTGGATGGTCACTGGCCTTCCAGAGATTAGGGGAGTGTGCGGTTGGACGAGCCAGCCGCTGTGTAACCGTGAGGGCCAAGTTACAAGAAGGAGGAGGAACAGAAGTGCGTAAGTTCGTCATGGCGATGGTGCTGATTGGCCTGTTCGTGCTCCCTGCGGCGACGGCGCTGGCGGACCCGCTGTGGACCCCGGGCAACGAGCTGATCAACGGCGACTTCGAGATGAGCGACGACGGCGCGCCTCCCATCCACTGGAGTGTCGTTCCAGCCACTGGTGTCCTCGTGACTCCTGACGGCCTCGGCAATCCCGGCCAGGGCGTGAGGTGCGCGGA
>CBFDBL010000633.1:0-3994 GCA_965603035.1 uncultured bacterium | reverse complement strand
CGAGGAGGTACCGAGCAGTGCTACGCAGGTACTGGCCGAACAACCTGCTGAAGGTGGCAACATTCTGCGAGATAGGGGTCTACATATGTCTGCCGCCGATGGCCTTGCTGGTCCTCCAGGTAGCGATAGACCTATTCGGGAGGAAGTAGGGAGCTAGCTGGCCGCCGCCGGCGGCGCGCCCCCGAGACCCAACGACGGAGGGAGGCGACGATGGCAGGCTTGCGGCTCTGGCTGCTCGTGGCAGTGGCGGCGCTGGCGGCCCCGCGAGCCCAGGCGGGCGAGGACGCCGCGAAGACGCTTGCCGAACTCGATGCCCAGATCAAGAAGGCGCCCGGCGACCCTGCGCTGCACTACCGCAGGGCGCTGTGCCTGATGAAGCTGGCGCGGCACAATGAGGGGCACGACGCCGCCAAGAAGGCCATGGAGGCGTTCGTCAACAAGGGGATCAACCTGCCGTGGCTCCGTATCGAGGAGATCGACCTCGGGAGCGTGAAGGTGGACGTCCACCTCAACATGGGTCCGAGGGAGCGGCGGCCGCCCCAGTTTGGCATTGTGCGCCCCCTGTCGTTCCGCATCCTGAAGAAGGGCGATGCCCCGACCCTGGTCGAGACCATCGACTTCGAGATCGGCATGCTCAACGGCAAGCCGGGCACGGTCGCCCTGGGCATGCAGCAGGGCCGCGCCCACGCCAACTTCGGCATGCTCGACAAGGACGCCAAGTACGACCAGATCCGCAAGAAGGCCCTGGCTCTCATCAAGGCCAGGCATCCAGACCCCGCGCCCTGAGCCGACGGAAGAGAACCGACCGATGACCCCCGAGCCCAACGACGACCCGCGGAGGGTCCGCCTCGCCGACGAGCGCAGGGCCGCGATCCTCCAGGCGCTGAGGGGTTTCTGCCTCGAGACGTTCGACGAGGAGCTGAGCGACTTCCGCGCCGAGCGCCTGCTCGACTTTTTTGTCCGCGTGCTCGGCCCGCCCGTCTACAACCAGGGGGTGCAGGACGCGCGGAAGTTCCTGCTCGAGAAGCTCGAAGATCTTGAATCCGACCTCTACGAGCGGGAGCCGCCCGCCTGATCGTCAGAAGCGCCGGAGGTCGGTCGCGCGGAAGGCCCACTCGGGGGTGCGGAGGGTCGGGCCGAAGGGGAGGGCGTACCACGGGCTGAGGGCGGGGTCGTTGGGGTTCTTGAGGACGTGGATGTCCTGTGCGGGCATGTAGCTCTGGGCGAGGAGGAAGAGCCTGCGGCCCGTCGTCGGGTGGGCGGCCAGGTCGATGACGAGCACGGCGTGGCCGGGCGACCCGCCCTGGATGAAGAGGTCGCCGATCCGCATCTGCGCGACGTCGCTCACCCGCTTCATTTCCCTGCTGAGCGAGAGGGTGCCCGCGTAGATGTAGACGCGGGTCAGGTAGCTGCGGAGGCTGGCGTGGGAGGAGTCGGGGGCCGCCGAGCTCGCCCAGCGGACGTTGTTGCCGCGCACGACGGGGCGATAGCCCTGCGCCCAGCGGGTGAAGTCGGCGCGGTCGCCGCTCGTGAAGTTGAAGTGGATGTCGTCGTGCTGGCCGCGCCAGTAGAGGTACTCGGCCCGGAGCCGCATGATGGCGTCGGCGCACTGCTGGAGGTCGCGGTCGCCGACGTCGATGTCGACGACGGCGTGGTGGGCGGCCTGGTTGCGCTTGCGCTGGCCGTTGTGGAGCAGGACGGGCGGTCGGCCCGGCTTGAGCGGGAGCCAGCGGAGCCAGTGGGCGAAGGAGTTGGGCTCACCTTTGGTGCGCTGGTAGCCAGCGGGCGGCGGGATGCGTCGGCAGATGGCCTGCTCCGGGTTGTGGCGTGCGAGCCAGGGGTAGGGCGGCCTGCCTGCTTGCGCGTCGACTTCACAAAGAGAGACGAGGAGGGCGAGGGAGAGGGAGAGTCGGCATGGCATAGGAGGGTCTACTCCTGTGACCGACGCTGGAGCGTCGCCTGCGCCGTCCCGACGCTGGAGCATCGGGACGAGAGGGGGCGGGGAGGGCCGAGGGACGGGGGAGGTCAGAAGGCGTCCTGGAAGAGCTCGATGTCCCAGCCCTGGCCGTCGGGGGTGCGGACGAGGGCGACGACGTCGAATCGGCAGGGGCAGTCGAGCAGTCCCTTGCGCTCGATGTAGAGCTCGGCGACGCGGCGGAGCGTGCGCTGCTTGCGGCGGTCGACGCGGTCCTCGGGGTGGCCGTGGTCGTCGCTGGCGCGGCTCTTGACCTCGACGAAGACGACCATGCCGTCGTCGACGGCGACGATGTCGATCTCGCCGAAGCGGGTGGCGAGGTTGCGCTGGACGATCTTGTAGCCCTGGCCGGCGAGGAACCTCGCGGCGGCGTCCTCCGCGGCGCGGCCGTCATCGCGCGTTGTCACGGCTGGCTCGCTCACCCCTCATCCATCCATCCACCCATCCCGCCGCCGCGTCTTCGCTACCGCTTGCGCTCCTTGACGCGGGTGGCCTTGCCGACGCGGTCGCGGAGGTAGTAGAGCTTGGCTCTGCGGACCTTGCCCCGGCGCTTGACCTCGACCCTGGCGAGCTTCGGCGAGTGGATGGGGAAGGTGCGCTCGACCCCCTCGCCCTGGACGATGCGTCGGACGGTGAAGGTCTCGCGCATGCCGGAGCCCTTGCGGCGGATGACGGTGCCGTTGAAGATCTGAGTGCGCTCCTTCTCGCCCTCGACGATGCGGACGTACACGTCCACGGTGTCGCCGATGCCGAACTCGGGGATCTTGTCCTTCATGTGCTGGCGCTCGAGCTCGCGGACGACTCGCTTCATGGGTGATTCCTCTCCTGTTTCGTGTTTGCTCGCGGCCCGCTCGCGGCGGCCCGGCAGGAGTCTCGGCCTGCCTGTCGCTGCGGCGGACAAGCTGTAGTCGGCATCCGAGGAGCTAGTTCTCCCTCGCTGAGAGGTCGGGGCGGCGCTGGCGGGTGCGCAGGCGGGCCTGCTCGGCTCGCCATTGGCGCACGCGCTCGTGGTCGCCGGAGAGCAGGACTTCCGGGACGGGCATCCCGCGGAACACGGGGGGCCGCGTGTATTGCGGGTAGTCGAGGGTGTCGCCCTCGAAGGATTCCTCGCGTGTCGAGTCGGGGTCGCCGAGTGCCCCTGGCAGCAGGCGGACGACGCTCTCGATGAGGGCCATGGCGGCGACCTCGCCGCCGGCGAGGACGTAGTCGCCGAGGGAGATCTCCTCGGCGCCGACTCCGCTGCGGATGCGCTCGTCGAAGCCCTCGTAGCGGCCGCAGAGGAGCAGGAGCCTGGGCTCTCGGGCCAGCTCGCGCGCGAGCGGCTGGCAGTAGGTGCGCCCCTGCGGGGTGAGGAGGATGCGTCGCGGGGGCGTCGTGCCGTCGGCCTCGGCGGCGTCGACGGCGGCGAAGACGGGCTGGGGCGTCATGACCATGCCCGGGCCGCCGCCGTAGGGGCGGTCGTCCACCTTGGCGTGCTTGTCGGCGGCGTAGCGGCGGATGTCCCACAGGCGCACGTCCACGATCCCCTTGGCGCGGGCCAGGCGCAGCAGGCCCTCGGCGAGGAAGCCCTCGACCATGGCCGGGAAGATGGTGAGCACGTCGATGCGCATGGGTCCACCCTCGGCGCTCGCAGCCGGTCGGCGGCGCGTCGGCTCAGGCGCCTTCGTTGGCGGCCGGCTTCTTCTTGCGCCGCGCCGAGCGGCTCCGGCGCTCGACGTAGATGCCGTTCTTCTTCAGGATGCTGGCGACGGCCTCCGTGGGCTGGGCGCCGCGCTCGAGCCAGTGGACGATCCGCTCGCGGTTCAGGGTCACCTTCTTGTCGTCGTGGGGCTCGAGCGGGTCGTAGGTGCCCAGGCCCTCGTCGATGGCCCTGCCGTCGCGCGGCGCGCGGGCGTCGAAGGCGGCGATGCGGTAGTAGGGCCGATGCCGCCGACCGAGCCGTTTCAGGCGAAGTCTTACCAAGGGAACATGCCTCCATCATCGGGAACTACAGGAACGCTACGGGCCGAACCACAGGCC
>CBFDBL010000632.1:0-4003 GCA_965603035.1 uncultured bacterium | reverse complement strand
GACCTTGAACGTGTCGCCTGCGGCCAGGACGACGGCCTCGGCGTTCTCGTAGAAGCAGTAGAGCTTGCCGTCCGCACCTGTCAGGGAGGCGCGGATGACGCCGCGACCGCCGAGCCTCTCCTGCCACTTGACGACACCCGTCGTGGGGTCGACGCAGGAGAGGATCCTCCTGTCGTCCTCGAGCACGTAGAGACGACCCTGGTAGTAGAGCGGGGTGCTGGCGTCGGGGATGGCCGTGTCGAGGGTCCAGGCGACGTGGCCCTTGCCGATGCGCCCCTTGCCACCAGGGCGAATGGCGAACATCGTGGAGTGCTTGGGGCCGACGACCACGACGACGTCGCCAGCGACTACGGGCGAGGGGACGATGCGCCAGTGGTGGATCCGATGGGGGTTGTAGGTGGCCCAGCGCCAGATCTCCTTGCCGGTGTCGGGGTCGTGGGCGGTGAGGTAGTCGGCGCCGAAGACGAGGATCTCGGCACGGCCGCCGCGCTCGAAGGGGATGGCACTGCTGTAGGCCTCCTGGGCCTCGTCCCGGGCATCGGTGAGGCGGTCCACCTTCCACAGGTCCCTGCCGGTGTCGGGGTCGATGGCGAGCAGGTAGTCCTCGGCGGGGGCGGCGGGTCCCCGCCGGTAGCGGTTCTGGCGCTTGTTGCGGATGGCGGTGATGTAGAGCTTGCCGCGGAAGAGCAACGGGCTGGAGCTGTAGCCGAACATGTGGGCGTTGTGGCCGTGGTCCTTCCTGAGGTCGCGCTGCCAGAGCGGCTTGCCGTCGAGGCCGAAGGCGACGAGGGCCTGAGTGCCGTAGTGGAACCACACGGTCCTGCCGTCGGTGACCGGCGAGGGCGAGGCCATGTTGTTGAGGCGGCCCGGGTGGCTGTCCTTCCCCGTCTTCCGCCGCCAGAGCTCCCTGCCGGTCCTCGCGTCGATGCAGATCGCCAACAGGTCCTGGGTCTGGGCGTCGGCCGAGGTGATGAACACGCGGTCGCCCCACACGATGGGCGTGGCGCCGCTGCGGCCCGGCATCGCCGCGACCCACTGCACGTTCTCGGTCCTGCTGAAGGTCGCGGGCAGGTCGGTCTCGGTGGTCGCGCCGTTGAAGGACGGCCCGCGCCACTGAGGCCAGTCGGCGGCTAGCGAGCACGCGGCAGTGAGGGCGAGCACGACGGCGGAGAAGGCTGGGCTCGGTCGCATGGCGGGCTCCACGACACTTGCGGCAACGGCGGATGCGACAGCAGGGAGGGCGAGACTCCCCGACGACGTGCCCATGCATGACGCGAGCCATGGGGGGAGTCAAGCTGCGAACGCAACGCAGGGTTCGGGGTGCGCCTCCCGCCCGTGGCAAGGCCTTCGCCCCGCAGGCGCGCTCGTCCCCGCCTCGCCGCGCGGCCGACGCGCTCGGCCATCTGCCTCCGCTCGCCGGAGCCCACGCACAAGGGTGCCGGGAGACGAGCGTTTTCGCTTGCCTCGACACATCGATCATGGTAAGATGCCTTCACGGTACGGTTCGCCGGACGCCCACTGGCGAGAGACTAAGCTCGTCTCCCTCCTCTGAACGCGCCCGCCCAGGCGATTCCGCCCCGACCAGCTCTTTCGGCCGCGAGTGCAGTCCCCGACCGTGCGGGGGCCGCGTGCCGTCCCGCTACAGGCGAATCGCCCAATGCCTTAGGAAAGCGTGAGGCCGCCGACCGCGGGAGGTCCTGTGATCTCCGTTGTGGAGCGTGTGTATGAACATTTACGTCGGCAACTTGTCTTATGACACGGACGACGCGTCGCTGCGCGCGGCCTTCGAGGCCCACGGCGAGGTGACGTCCGCCCAGGTGATCACCGATCGCCACACGGGCCAGTCGCGGGGCTTCGGCTTCGTGGAGATGCCCTCGGCCGAGGAGGCGAAGGCGGCCATGGCCGCGCTCGACGGCACCGATCTCCAGGGCCGCGCCATCCGCGCCAACGAGGCCCGGCCGCGCGGCGACCGCCGCGGTGGCGGCGGTGGCGGCGGCGGACGCGGAGGCTACGGTGGCGGACGCGGCGGCGGCGGCGGAGGCGGCGGAGGCTACGGCCGCGACCGCTGGTAAGCCACAGGCCCGTGGCCTCCCCTGACGGCATGCCGGGGCCCGCGGGTCCGAACGGGCTGCGGGCCCCACTGCCTCACCCCGTTGCGTAGGGGGACCTGATGAACGTCCTGCTCGTCTACCCTGAGACCCCTGCGACCTTCTGGAGTTACAAGCACGCCCTCAAGTTCATCCGCAAGCGAGCCGCCCTGCCGCCGCTCGGCCTGCTGACCGTCGCGGCCATGCTCCCGCGCGAGTGGGGCAAGCGCCTCGTCGATCTGAACGTGAGCCGCCTGCGCACGCGGGACCTCGCGTGGGCCGACTGCGCTTTCGTCAGCGGCATGGCCATCCAGCGCGAGTCGGCCCGCGGCCTCATCGCCCGCTGCAAGGACGCCGGCCTGACCGTCGTCGCCGGCGGCCCGCTCTTCTGGGCCGAGCAGGACGACTTCCCAAGGGTCGATCACTTCGTCCTCAACGAGGCCGAGATCACCCTCCCCGAGTTCCTCGCCGACCTCGAGCGCGGCTGCGCCCGACCCGTCTACCGCACGACCGAGTTCGCCGACATCGGCCAGAGCCCCACCCCGCTCTGGGAGCTCGCCGACCTGCGGCGCTACGCCTCCATGAGCCTCCAGTACTCCCGCGGCTGCCCCTACCACTGCGAGTTCTGCAACGTCACGGCCCTCTTCGGCCACCGCCCGCGCGTGAAGTCCGCCGACCAGATCCTCGCCGAGCTCGACGGCCTCTACGCCAGGGGCTGGCGCGGCCGCGTCTTCTTCGTGGACGACAACTTCATCGGCAACCGACGCCACCTCAAGCGCGAGCTCCTGCCCGCCCTCATCGACTGGCAGCGCGACAAGGAGCCCATCCTCTTCTACACCGAGGCCTCCATCGACCTCGCCGACGACCCCGAGCTCATGGACCTCATGGCCCAAGCCGGCTTCGACATGGTCTTCGTCGGCATCGAGACCCCCGACGAGGCCGGCCTCGCCGAGTGCTCGAAAGTCCAGAACCGCGGCCGCGACCTCGTCGCCGACGTCCACCGCATCCAGGCCGCGGGACTCCAGGTCCAGGGAGGCTTCATCCTCGGCTTCGACTCCGACACCCCCTCGATTTTCCAGCGCCAGATCGACTTCATCCAGCAGAGCGGCATCGTCACCGCCATGGTCGGACTCCTCAACGCCCTCCCCGGCACCCGCCTCTACGAGCGCCTCAGGAGCGAGGGTCGCGTCCGCGCCACCACCACAGGCGACAACGTCGACGGCACCACCAACATCGTCCCCCGCATGAACCTCGACCGCCTCCGCGAGGGCTACCGCCACGTCCTCACCCACATCTACAGCCCACGACACTACTACCAGCGCCTCACCGCCTTCCTCCGCGACTTCCAGGCACCCAAGATCCAGGCCCCCATCCGCCGCGAGGAGGTCATGGCCTTCCTCCGAGCCGTCGTCCGACTCGGCCTCCTCGGACGCGAGCGCTTCCACTTCTGGAAGCTCGTCATCTGGACCTGGTTCCGGCGCCCCGAGCTGCTCTCCCTCGCCGTCACCCTCGCCATCTACGGACAGCACTACCGCAAGATCTGCGAGCTCCACGTCCTCTGACCCCACCGCGCAGCGCACACCGCCCCAGCACCCACACAGCGCGCCGCGCCCCGTTTGGAGTGCGGCCTTCAGGCCGTAGACCGGTGATCGCGCGGACACAGGGCTCTCGCCTGAAGGCGAGCACTCCGAACGCTCTCTCCCCGTGCCGCCGGCGCCGCGCCCCGTTTGGAGTGCGGCCTTCAGGCCGTAGACCGGTGATCGCGCGGACACAGGGCTCTCGCCTGAAGGCGAGCACTCCGAACGCTCTCTCCCCGTGCCGCCGGCGCCGCGCCCCGTTTGGAGTGCGGCCTTCAGGCCGTAGACCGGTGATCGCGCGGACACAGGGCTCTCGCCTGAAGGCGAGCACTCCGAACG
>CBFDBL010000631.1:0-4006 GCA_965603035.1 uncultured bacterium | reverse complement strand
GGGGCGAAAGGCGGCCGCTGGCGGCGAAAGCTGGTGAGAAATGCGGGCTAGGAGCACGATGGTGAGACGCTGGCTGATCCCCGCGGTGTCCGCACTCCTCGCCGCGCTGACGGCCTGCGACGAGCGGCAGGGCAGCGCCAAGGCGCCCCGTTATCTGAGCACGACCCGCTCGCCCGCGCCCACCACCTCGGGAGGCATGGCCCTGGCCGAGGCGCTGCGCCGCCGCAGGTCGGTCCGCGACTTCCTCGACACGCCGCTCACCCAGGAGCAGATCGCGCAGCTCGCCTGGGCGGCCCAGGGCGTGACCGACCCCCGCGGCTTCCGCACCGCGCCCTCGGCCGGCGCGCTCTACCCCATCGAGCTCTACGTCGTCACCGCCGAGGGTGTCTTCCGCTACCTCCCGCGCGCGCGCGCCTTCCAGAGCCTCAACCTCGGCGACACGCGGCAGGCGCTGGCCGACGCGGCGCTCCACCAGACCTGGGTCGCCAAGGCGCCCGCCACCTTCGTCGTCTGCGCCGTCCACGAGCGGACGATGAAGAAGTACGGCGAGCGCGGGGTGCGCTACGCCACCATCGAGGTCGGCCACGTGTGCCAGAACCTCAGTCTCCAGGCCGTCGCCCTCGGCCTCGGGTCCGTGAGCGTCGGCGCCTTCCAGGACGACGACGTGCGTCGCCTCATCCGCGCGCCCAGCGACCACCGCCCCCTCTGTCTCGTGTGTGTCGGCCACCCCCGCTTCGCGATGCCCTGACCTCGCCCTGTCGCGCCGTCCGGCGCCCGCCAGTAAGCCGCCTGGGGCGCTGTCTTACTTCGGAGCCATTGACTTACGCGCCGGCCCGCGGTATACTCGCCGGTGGAAGGAGCGGCGCCATGACCACGACGAAGGTCTCCTCCAAGGGCCAGATCGTCATCCCCGCCGAGATCCGCAGGCGCCTCGGCATCCGCAAGGGACAGCGCCTCATCGTCGAGACCCGGGGCGACGCGGTCGTCCTGCGGCCTGCCACCAAGGCGTACTTCGACAGCCTCGCCGGCATCATCAAGGGCGGGCCGTCCCTCACCGAGGAGCTGCTGGCCGAGCGCGCGAGGGAGAAGGCGCGGGAGGATCGATGAAGACCACCGTCCTCGACTCATACGCCCTGCTTGCGTACATCCGCGACGAGGCAGGCAGAGACGCTGTGAGCTCGCTCTTCGCACAGGCGCACGACAGCGGCGAGCCCGTGCTCATGACCGCGGTGAACCTGGGCGAGGTCTACTACATCGTCCTGCGGCGCCATGGCGAGGCCGTCCTGGCTCGGGTGGAGCAGACGGTCGCGGCGCTGCCGATCCGCGTCGAGGCAGCCGACGAGGCACTGGCGAAGGAAGCTGCTCTGCTCAAGGCCACGCGCAAGATGTCCTACGCCGACTGCTTCGCCGCCGCGCTCGCGAGGCAGCGCGGCGGGCGCGTCGTCACCGGGGACCCGGAGCTCCAGGCCGTCGAGGACGTGGTCGAGGTCCTCTGGATTCGCTAGCCTGCGCGCGGTCGCGCAGCAGCCAGAGAGGCCCGCCGGCACTCCGAGGGATGACCGTGAGCCTGCGCAACGCCGCGCTCTTCGCTCTCTCGAGAGCCGCCTGCGCGGCCCCGGCGGCTACTACCTCCTCGCCGCCGCGCACGTGCCCGCGGCGACTCCCCAGCATTGAACCACCCGCCCGCTCCGCGCTATACTGTTCGCGGAAGGAGGGCACGCGCGATGAGGATCCTGCTCGTCCTCTGGCTGACGTTGGCATCGGGGGCCGCCCTCGGCGGCGAGCCGGCGGCGAAGGCGGGGCGCAAGCCCTTCTCGATCAAGCTCTGGCCGCCGCTGTTCGAGGTGACCAGGCGACGAGATGGGTCCCACATGGTGCACATCCTGGGGCCGCTGCTCACCCACGGGCGCGAAGGTGGCCGCTTCGTCTTCAGCCTGTCCCCCCTCCTCTGCATCGACCGCGACGAGCAGGAGCAGCGCGACATGCTCTGGCTCGCGCCATTCTACTGGCGAAGCGAGCGGGGCCCCAAGGAGCACTGGGTCTTCGCGGTGCCGCTGCTCGTCGGCTGGGGCAGTGAGCCCGGCCGCGCCGACTTCACGTTCCGCTCGCTCCCCCTCAGCTACACGACGTGCGCGCGGGATGGCGTGGACGAGCTCCGCGTGCTCCTCCTCTTCGCCGGTCGCGACAGGAAGGCCGGGAAGTGGGCGGTGATGCTCCCCCCCGGCATCGGGGCCTGCCAATCGCCACAGAACCGCGTCTGGTCGCTACGGCCCTTGTGCACCTGGGCAGTGCAGGGGACACGCCATCGCCTCTTCGTTCTGGGGCCGTTGTTCCTCCCGTCGTCGGCACCCGAGTCCGAGAAGGCAGAAGCTACAGGAGCGGGCCGCCTGGACGCCCTGGAGGGGATCCTCATCGACGAACCCTCTCTTGTCGGCGGAACCGTCGCCACAAAGCCAGAGCCGACGTCGTTGCTCAATACCCCGCTGCTCTTCTATGAGTGGGACACGCAGAGCCGCGACGGGGCGGCCGCGCTGTGGACGTTGGCGTCCATGAGGCGCGAGGGCGACTGCCTGCGCACCCGCTGGCTGAGCCTCGGAGCTGCGCGGAAGCCCAAGGACAAGGGTATCCTGCGACGCCACGTCGTGTGGAGCGACTGGCTGTTCACCTATGAGCGGGGGCGGAACGGCGCACGCGACCTCACCTTCCTGTCGATTCGGGAGCTCCTGGGGCGCAAGCCCTACCCGTACCCGCACCAGTGGCGCGCGATGGGCACGTGGCCGCTCATCGGCTGGCACAAGGAGCCCCACGGGGGCCACCTGCACGTCTTCCCCTTCCTCTGGCACCACCGCGAGCGGGACGGCGACAACCGCCGAGTCTCCTTCCTCGGCCCCCTCCTCCGCTACGAGCGCGACGCCGCCGGCCGCCGACTGCGGCTCCTCCACTTCATCAGGATCCCGCTGGGACGGTCGTGAGGGCGTGGCCTTGGGAAGGAAGCGATGCGGGGCGGCGCTACCAGATCGTCTCGATGGCCGTCCGCTGGATGCGGCGGTCGGAGGTCACGAGAGGCAGGCGAAGGTACCGCGCCGTCGCGGCGATGATCCTGTCCGGCATGTCTGGCACGGCCTCTCTGGGAACGCTCTCCAGCGCCTGCGCCACGCGCCGATCGACGGGGACGATCTTGATGCTCTGCGTGTCGGCGGCCACTGCGGCCATCAGATGTCCTCTCGCGGGAAGTTGCCCCACATCTCCTCACGAGCCTGGCGGAACTCCTCCTCCGTGATGTCAATCCCCAAGTCCGCGCACGCGCCCCGCAGGCTGGGGTAAGGCTTCTTCCGTTTCCGCCTGGCATGGAGGAACTCGACGAAGTGCAACGCCTCCTCCTGATCATCTGGCGGCAGCGCCCGCACCTTCTCAGCAACCATCTCCGGTGTGCCCATCTCGTTCCTCGCTATCCCTCGGACAGTTGCGCCGCCACGCAGCACGTGGCCCACTGTATGGTACCTCTACGCCGCCACAGAATCAAGGGAAAGCTGCATCTTGCGCGCGTCCGCTACTGCCCCAGCACCGCGGCGGCGTGGCGGGCGAAGTGGCCGCGGAGGTCGCGGGTGTAGGCGGTGAGGAGGCGGCGGGCCATGCCGCCGCAGTCGCCGCAGCGGTGGAGGGCGCGGGCGAGGACGATCTCGCGGAAGGAGAGGAGGCGGGTAGCGTTGCCGAGCGGCGGGCGCTCGCGCTCGATGGCCTCCGCGACGGTCTCGATGGCGTGGCCGCTCATCCCCGGCCTGGCGAGCAGGCCGGCGAGCGGCTCGGCGGCTCGGGGGTCGCGGAGGGCTTCGAGCGCGGCGGCGATGTGGTAGTGGTGGCTGAAGGGCGCCTTGGGGCCGAGGAGCGCGAGCTTGCGCAGGATGGCGGGGGTGGCGCGGCGGTCGCGGGTGCGGCCGAGGGCGAGGATGAGGCTGTCGGTCTGGCTCATGCGGCGGCGGGAGTGGTCGTGTCCCATGCCGCGGTA
>CBFDBL010000630.1:0-4015 GCA_965603035.1 uncultured bacterium | reverse complement strand
GTAGCCGCCGTAGCACTCCCCCACCGTCGCGAACTGCCAGACCCGCGCCACCAGCTCCATCCTGCCCTTCTGGTACTTCCCCTCGGCGAGCTGCACGAACGCGTAGGTCAGGTAGGGCTCGCCCGCGCCGTCGATCAGGTCGTAGAGCTCCTTCCCGCCCACGTAGACCCCAGGCTTGCCCGCCAGCGCCCAGCCGCCCACGTCGGCAGGGTAGACCGCCGCCAGGTCGAGCCGCGCGCCCGCCGGCGACGCGACGTCCTCGGCGATGCGAGCCACCCCAGCCGGGCCCTCGACGCGGACCGCCGCATCGCCTGGCACGGGGCAGACGTTCTCGCAGAAGCCGCAGCCGACGCACAGGTCCTCGACCACGTAGGGGCGGTCGATGTGCATCGGCTTGCCGTTGACCTCGCCGACGAAGCGGGTGTACTGGATGGCCTTGACGGGGCAGGCCTCCTCGCAGGTCCCGCAGTTGGCGTCCTTCCAGTCGCTCAGGCCCTCGCGGAAGCGCGCGTGGCCGCGCCAGGGGATGCAGCGGCTGCGATCGAACCTCGCCTTGCCGAGCGCCCGCGCGTGCTTCGCCTCGACGGGCAGCTTCTCGATCGCCTGCGACGGGCACACCGAGCCGCACAGGGTGCAGTCGTAGACGCAGTAGCCCATCCTCGGCACCAGGCGCGGCGTCCACAAGCCCTCGACCCCCGCCTCGAACGCGCACGGCTGGAGCCCCCGCGTCGGACACACCCGCATGCACTCGCCGCAGCGCACGCAGCGAGCGAGGAACTCGTCCTCGTCCCGCGCGCCCGGCGGCCGCAGCACCGTCAGCCGCTGCCTCTGGCGGTGGCGAGCCGTGTTCACCCGCAGCGCCGGCAGCGCCACCGCCGTCGCGCCCAATGTCGCCAGGAACCCACGCTTCGTCAGGTCCACCTGGGCGTCCTGCTCGCAAGGCTGCCGCCGCACGAAGCGGATCGCGTCGGTCGGGCACGCCGCCTGACAGCGCAGGCACAGGATGCACTCGCCGGCGAGGGTGTCCTTCCCGTCGCCGGTGATGCAGCCCATCGGGCACACGCGCTCGCACTTGTGGCACGAGACGCACTGGTCGCTCACCGACCGCTTGAGCAGGTGCTTCTGCGAGGCGAGGCCCAGCAGTGCGCCCAGCGGGCACAGGTTGCGGCACCAGTAGCGCGGGCGCCACACCCCGACGGCGAGAATCGCGACGAAGAGCAGGAAGAAGAGCACGTGGTAGTGGTAGACCCCCGCCGACGGGTCGGCCAGCACGGTGTGCGAGGCGCCGCGCCAGGCGTCGCCGACGGGCCCTGCCGGCAGGTCCTGGAGCCCGAGCGCGACGCCGTTGCTCAGCCACACGGCGTAGGGCAGCACCGTCAGGCCGTAGCTGCGGGTCGCGATGCTCAGCGGGTCGAGCCAGCCCGTCGCCGTGATGCCGAGCGGCGCGCCGACCACCAGGAACGCCAGGACGTAGTACTTCAGCCGCCGCCCGTCGTAGAGCCGCGGCTCCCGGCCCTTCGGCGCCCGCGCCAGCACCGTGTCCGTCGCATCGAGCGTGCTGCCCAGCGGGCACACCCAGCCGCAGAAGAAGCGCCCGAACGACACCGCCAGCGCCAGCACCACGAGGGCCGGCGCGTAGCGCCAGATGAACGCCTTGGACGCCAGCATCGTCGTCAGCGCCGCCAGCGGGCTCAGGCGCAGGAACATCTCAGGCGGCGCCCACGCCGCCGACCGCGCCAGCCCCGCCGCATGGACCAGCAGACCGATGAAGGCCACGAACGTGACGATCTGGGTGATGCGCCGCAGCCTGCTCACCTCGCGCGCTCCCACATCCCGTCTCGGGTCCGCCTGTCCTCCGACCCTCTCCCGCCGGGAGAGCACGGGTTCATTGATCCGCGCACAACGAATGCCCCATCGCACCCCCCGCGTGTCATCCCGAGCGAAGCGGAGCGGAGTCGAGGGATCTCTCCTCGACGGCTTGTCCGCAAGCCGTCGGTCTTTCCCTGCCAGGGGTCAGAGAAGGAGAGATTCCTCGACTTCGCCCGCCTGGCAGCGGGCTGCGCTCGGAATGACGGTCTGGGAACGCTACAGTAGGGCATCACTCTTGCACGCATCAACAGCGTGAGCCTTGGAGGAGCGGTCTGAAGCCCCAGAGGGGCGCCATCACACAGCCCCGGGCGGAGCCCTGGGTAGACGGGCGACCGTGCGTTGAGCCCTGTAAGGGCGTCATCACCATCCCCGACCCCGCGGGCGTAGGGGAGGCGATCCCGCCCTTTCAGGGCTGGCAGGGCTCTCCCCTGGCTGTCCCAGGGCTTCGCCCTGGGCTGTGCGATAGCACCCTTACAGGGCTTGGGACACAACATCGCTTCCTCACACGCTAGACGCGTACCCGGCGGCCAGCAGGCGCTCAGGCCTCGGTGGCCGTGAAGGCCATGCTGCCCAGTCCCGCCTCGTCGCCGCGGGCCACGAAGCCCACGTCCTCGGGCGCCCGCTCGAACAGCGTGGCGCCGTAGGCATCGAGCGCCACGGGATCGGTGCTCACCGCGATGCGCTGCGCCCGCTCGGCCGACTCGTACACGTCGCTGCGACGCAGGCTGTTCGGCCCGTTCCGCCACATCACCCGCGTCGCGTCCAGGACCGTCAGGTCCACCTTCACCACGCGGCTCAGGTCAGCGATCTTCTCGTGGATCTGGCGGTGCAGGTCCCCCCGCTCGCCGCCGACCGTGCCGAACAGGTTCTTCATCCCCAGCGTCAGGCCCGACGTGCTGTGGGTCTTCGCGGCCGGGACGTTGATCAGCACGTCCGCCTCGTCGGCGAAGAGCACCTTCTCGTAGAACGACCACGCCGGGAGAGCGAAGGCCTCAGGGATCGCGACCTCGTGGAAGCGGGCCTCATCGACGTAGTGAACGCTGCCGCCGGCCTGCCGGACCGCCTCGGCGACGCCGCTCGCGCGGTAGGGGCCTTCGGGGTTGCGCGACATGGTCCTGTCGAAGACGACGACGCGCGCGCCCGCGGCCTTGCACAGTGCCACGACGGTCGCGACCGTTCTCGGGTTCGCGTTCGCGCCCTGGCGCGGCGGCAGTTCCCACGCCATGTTCGGCTTCACCACCACGGTGTCGCCTGGCGAGACGAGCTTGCCGATGGCGCCGCTGTGCTCGAGCGCTCGGCGCACGTTGTCGGCGGGATCCTCGCCGCGCGCCACCACCACCCGCCCGCGGCCGATCAGCGGATCGGAGGCCCGGACCTCGGGCGCCTTGAACGACTTCAGGGCGCGGTTCCTCGTGCGCCCGCGTCGCCACAGGCCGAGCCCGAAGGCCGAGCCCGCAACGACGCCGGTCCCCACCAGGAAGCTGCGCCGCGACATCTCGCGTTTCATGACGCACTCCGCCAAGCGTTTGCAGCCGTTGGTCTTAGGATATCAGATGCGCGCGCGACATGTCAACATGGCCCGCACCGCGCGCTGTAACGCCCTCGTAACATCCCCCTCGCCCGCCCAGCGGCCCGCGCTCTCCCCACATCGCCGGACCTTGCCGTCCGGCGTACGGGGACCCGACTCGCTGGAGCGGGGATGGCATCGTCGCACGCCGCAGCCTCGCGTCGGCCAGATCACAGTGAACGCCGAGCCTTGGCCTGCTGCGGGCCAGTCGCCGCTCCGCACACCCACGGGCTGGTCCCGCCGCCCCAGGTCGCTCGCCCCCGCCCGTGCCGGGTCGCGCAAGCGGAGGGCCGCGTCCCTCGGAGACGAAGCTGCCGGCCATCGCAGCGGCCACCCCCGCAAACGCACTCGCAGGCACTCCTGCGCACCAGAATTGCAGAGTTATGCAACTGTGGAATCCTGCCAGAGGGCCTCGCGCCACGGCGTGTGCGAGGAGGGAGGCAGGCGAGCCATCCGCCGCCGTGCATGTGCACGCCCACGCGGGCCCGTGACGCGCCGAACGGTCGGAGCGCCCGTGGCGACACTGCTGGCAACGCAAACGCAGTCGCAGGCACTCCTGCGCACCAGGATTGCACAGTT
>CBFDBL010000629.1:0-4028 GCA_965603035.1 uncultured bacterium | reverse complement strand
CCGCCCAGGCTGTCGCTCGGCGCCGCGGGGCCGCCGAGCGCGCGCCGCGGCACGACGCTGAACGCCGCCGCCGTGGCGGCCAGCCCCCCTCGCAGGAACATCCGCCTCGTCACCTCTTTCCGCGTCATCGCCGTCTCCTAACCACGAATCGCCATTTCACACGGGGCCTCATTATGCGAATCCGCCGCGCGAAAAGCAAGCCGAGCCGTGGAGTTGGGATCGCGAGGCCGTCTCCCAGGCGTACCCCTCCGCCAACTCCATCACGATGTCGACCGACTCCCACGGGGGGGGGACGGTTCGTTGGGAATGGTGGGGGGCCGCGTCGCCTCGACGGCCTGCTGATGGCCGGCCGCTGCATCTCGGGCACCCACGAGGCCCACGCCTCGTACCGCGTCACCGGCGACTGCACGGCGATGGGCGAAGCCGCCGGCCTCGCCGCCGCCCGCTGCGCCGCCCAGGGCATCCCGCCGCGAAGGCTCGACGGCGCGCGACTGCGCGAGGAGCTCAAGCAGCGCGGCACCCTCCGCGACTAGCCCCCGACGAGTCCCAAACTGAGGAGGCCGCCAACTCGTGGTCGTGACATCCGCCGTTTCCTCTGCCTCCGCTTCCGACAGCCTGCCTGGGGACCCCGCGGCCCCTCCCCCAAGCTGGCTGGGCGGAAGCCGCCCGCCTGCCGCCCCCCAGGCAGGCTGTCTCGCTCTTCCCCCACGGGGGGCCGGGGGGAACCTGCACGGACTGACTGCACCGCAGCGGCCCCGCAAGGCGAAGGCGGCGTTTCGCCGCTTGCCAGCCGCACCACTTGTGCCCGATGGGGAGATGTCCTCGGCAGAACGCCGGCCGAAGGCTTCGGCGGCGGCCCGGACGGCTGGATGGCACGGGACAGGCTGCCCGCATCACCAGCGACAGGATCGCCGAGGGCCAGAGAGGGAGCGGCCTCGGGCGTAGCCCGCCGCGGAACGGCGACCCGCCCGGGCTGAGCTGGCCACGGCCTACACACTACCTCCCAGCACATGCCGGAGAAGAGGCCGCTCTCCCTCTCCCCCGTACCGCAACGCCGACCACCCAACACCGAACACCGCTCCCCTCCCGCCTTCGACGCCCTCGGCTGCTCCGAGTACAATAGTGGACTATGGAACACCAGATCACCGTGCGGGGGGCACGGACGCACAATCTGCGCGGCGTCGATGTGGTGGTGCCCCACGGGTCGCTGACCGTGGTGACGGGGGTGTCGGGGTCCGGGAAGTCGTCGCTGGCGTTCGACACGCTCTACAGCGAGGGGCAGCGGCTCTACGTCGAGTCGATGTCGGCCTACGCCCGCCAGTTCCTCGAGCGGATGCAGCGCCCGCCCGTCGAGAGCATCACGGGCATGCTGCCGAGCATCGCGCTCGAGCAGCGCAACGCGGTGAGCAACCCGCGCTCGACCGTGGGCACGGCGACCGAGATCAACGACTTCCTCCGCCTGCTCTTCGCCAACATCGGCCGCACCGTCTGTCCCGAGTGCGGCGAGGAGGCCGAGCGCCACAGCCCCGACACCGCCGTCCGCTACCTCGAGACCCTGGCCGAGGGCACCCGCTTCCTCGTCATCGGCCCGATCGCGGTCGAGAGCCGCAAGCGACTCCCCTCGCTGCGGAGGACGCTGACGGAGGCGGGCTTCCGCCGCATCCTGCTCGATGGCGAGGTCGTCGAGCTGGAGAAGACGACCCTCAAGAGCCTGAGGAAGCACGACGAGCTGGAGGTGGTGGTCGATCGGCTGGTGACGCGCGGCGATCGGCTGGGGCGCGCGGCGGACTCGATCGAGCTGGCCTTCCGCATCTCGTCGCGCGGCGCCATCCTCCAGCTCGTGGACGCCGAGGGCAGGGCAGGCGAACGGCACCATTTCTTCGAGGGGCTCGTGTGCCGCTCGTGCGGGCGTGAGTTCCGCGAGCCGCAGCCCGAGATGTTCTCGTTCAACAGTGGGCTCGGGGCGTGCTCGCTGTGCGAGGGCTTCGGGAAGGTGGCGGACATCGATTGGGCCAAGGTGCTGCCCGACCCCGGCCGCAGCCTCGAGGACGACGCGGTCGCCTGCTGGGCCACGCCGGCCTACCGCGAGATCTTCGAGTGGATGCTCGGGAAGGCCGAGGCGGCGGGGGTGCCCATCGACGTGCCCTACCGCAAGCTCGCCGCCGCGCAGAAGCGGTGGGTGGCCGACGGCGACGGCGACTTCCCCGGGGTCCGCGGCTTCTTCAAGTGGCTGGAGAAGCGGAAGTACAAGGTGCAGAACCGCATCCTGATCGCCCGCTACCGCCGCTACGTGCCGTGCGGGGCGTGTGGCGGCTCGCGGCTGAAGCCCGACGCGCAGTATGTCCAGTTCGGCGGCCGGGGCATCAGCGAGCTGCTCGGGCTGCCGGTGCCCGAGCTCCACCGGTTCTTCCACGAGCTGGAGCTCACGCCGGCCGAGGAGGAGGCGGGGCGCACCGTGCTCCGCGAGATCCACGCCCGGCTCGACTACCTCATCGACGTGGGCCTCGGCTACCTGACCCTGAGCCGCGAGACCCGCACGCTCAGCGGCGGCGAGGCCCAGCGGATCAACCTCGCCTCCGCGCTCGGCAGCGCGTTGACGAACACCCTCTACGTGCTCGACGAGCCGACCGTCGGCCTCCACGCCGTCGATACCCACCGCCTGCTCGACATCCTGCGCGCGCTCACCGACAAGGGCAACACGGTCGTGTGCGTCGAGCACGAGCCCGAGATCATCGAGGGCGCCGACCGCGTCGTCGATCTCGGTCCCGGCGCCGGCGAGCACGGCGGACGCGTCGTCTTCGTCGGCCCCCCCGATGTCCTCGTCGCGGCAGGCGAGGGGAAGACGGCCGACTACCTCCGCCAGCACCTGTCGCTGCACTGGCCGCGCCGCGGCCGCGGGCCGTCGAAGTGGATCCGCGTCCGAGGCGCCCGACAGCACAACCTCAAGGACCTCGACGTCCGCATCCCGCTCGGCGTCCTGGCCTGCGTCACAGGGGTCTCGGGCGCCGGCAAGTCCACCCTCGTCAACACGACGCTCTACGGCAACTACCTGCGCCGCAAGGGCGACGCGCGCGTCGAGCCCGGCGCCTGCCGCTCCGTCGCCGGCCTCAAGCAGATCGACGACATGGTGCTCGTGGACCAGACCCCGCTCGGCCGCTCGGCACGGTCGAACGCCGCGACCTACACCAAGGCCTACGACGACGTCCGCAAGGCCTTCGCCGCCACCCGGCGTGCCCGGACCCTCGGGATCGAGGCCGCGCACTTCTCGTTCAACGTCCCAGGCGGCCGCTGCGAGGCCTGCCAGGGCATGGGCGCCCAGACCGTCGACATGCACTTCCTGGCCGACGTGACGGTCGTGTGCGACGTCTGCGGGGGCGGGCGCTTCCAGAAGCGCGTGCTCGAGGTCACCGTGCGGGGCCGGACGATCCTCGACGTGCTCGAGATGACGGTCACCGAGGCCACGGAGTTCTTCGAGGAGACGCCCGTCCTGGTGGCCAAGCTGGCGCCGCTGGCCGAGGTGGGCCTCGGCTACCTGCGGCTCGGCCAGAGCACGAGCACCCTGAGCGGCGGCGAGGCCCAGCGCCTGAGGCTCGCCGCCTACCTCGCCAAGGCCGGCTCGCGCGCCCGCCACCTCTTCCTGTTCAACGAGCCGACGGTCGGCCTCCACATGGCCGACGTCCAGGTGCTCATGGCCGTGCTCCAGCGGCTGGTGGACGAGGGGCACTCGGTGCTCGTGGTCGAGCACAACCTCGACGTGATCAGCCAGGCCGACTGGATCGTGGACCTCGGCCCCGGCGGCGGCGACGCCGGCGGCGAGCTCGTCGCCGAGGGCCCGCCTGCGGCCATCGCCGCCTGCGACCGCTCCGTCACCGGCCGCTTCCTCCGCCAGCGCCTCGCCTAGCCCGCATTTCTCACCAGGTTTCGTCGTGGACGCCACAACGACATGCCAGGCAACGACAAGCGCTGAGCGCTGGAGAGAACGGACCGCTCACGGTGTCGTGACCAGCGAGTCGAGTTTCGTCTCAGGC
>CBFDBL010000628.1:0-4041 GCA_965603035.1 uncultured bacterium | reverse complement strand
CGGTTCGTAGTGCCGCCTTCAGGCGGAACGGGAGAGGAGAAGGAGAAGACCGCCTGAAGGCGGCACCACGAAGCCGCGTGCGGCGGACAGAGAAGAGGGCCTGGCAGTGTGTCTGCCGCCGTGCGCGGCCGCTGGTTGCGGGCGGGGGCGGGGTTTGGTAGAATCCGGGCCTCGAATGGGGCCGAGGGGGCCATCGGCGAGGTGCGCTAGCAGGAGACGGAGCCTTGGAGTGCTCGATCGTGCGCGGAGGAGGCGCGGCGCTGGTCGTCGCGCTGCTCGCAGTGGCGACGGCGGCCGCCGGCGAGGCCGAAGCCGAGAAACAGGACGCCAATATCGCGAAGGCGACGCGCTCCGCCGACTCGCGGTTCGTCCATCGCATCAAGCTCTACGACGAGGCGGGCAACGCCATCACCGCCGCCAGCACGGCGCCCTATAGCCCGCGTCAGACCTGCTCGACCTCGAACTGCCACGACGTGGACGTCGTCAACCAGGGCTCCCACTCCCGCATGTTCCCCGCCGTCGATGTCGTCAACCAGGGCTTCCACTCCCGCATGTTCCCCGCCGCCGCGCCCGACCCCGCCCGCGCGCCGGCCCACGTCTGGACGCTGTTCCACGACGGCACGGGCGTCACCGCGCCGCTCTCCCACGGCTTCCTCGCCGGCGGCGACGTCGCGTTCGACGCGAAGATGCATCTGACGACGTTCGAGCTGTCGAAGGCCTTCGGCCAGTTTCACCCTGGCGGCGGGCGCTTCGAGCTGGACGCCGAGGGCCAGCGCTACGACCAGCGGATGGCGGAGGACGCGAAGCTCAAGGACGCCGAGACGCCCGACTACTACAAGGCTCGCTGGGCCGACAGCGGGGTGCTCGAGCACGACTGCATGGCGTGCCACGCGGTCGGCGCGTACGACCACATCGAGCGGGCGGCCGAGATCGACAAGCTGAACCACCGCTGGGCCGCGACCGTCGGCGCCGGCTACGGCACCGTCGAGGGACGCGGCGACGAGCGCAAGGTCACCTACGACGCCAGCCTGTTCGACGGCCACGGCAAGGTGCTCGTGGACGTGGGCCGGCCGCCGGACCGCAACTGTCTGGCCTGCCACCGCCGGCCCGCGAGCGCCCAGGCCAAGGGCGTTCACGCGCCGACCTGGCGCGACGGGCTCGACGCCGACGTCCACTCGCTCAGCGGCTTGAGCTGCGTGGACTGCCATACCTGCGAGGCCGACCACGTGATGTTCGGCGACCGCTCGGCCGGTGCCGAGGGCGAGTGGGCGTCGCTGACGTGCCAGGGCTGCCACGACGCCGGGCGGCTCGGCTCGCCGATCCCGGCGCACGCGGGCCTGCCGCGCCTGCACCTCGAGCGCATCGCCTGCGAGACCTGCCACAGCGGGCCGCGGCCGCGCGCCGCGCCCCTGCGGCTCGAGCAGCCTGGGAAGCTGGCGTGGAACGTGCCGCAGAAGAGCAGCTCGCCCCTCGGCCCGACCGTCTGGGCGCCGGTGGTCCGCCGCGGCGAGGACGGCGTGGTGCGCGCCTACCTGCGGATGCTGCCCGCCTTCTACGCCGCCCACACGGAGTCGGGTGCGCTGGTCGCGCTCGAGCCGAGCAAGCTGCGCAGCCGCTTCCGCCGCGCCAAGGGCCTC
Source organism: uncultured bacterium (assembly GCA_965603035.1). Lineage (GTDB taxonomy): Bacteria > Planctomycetota > PUPC01 > DSUN01 > DSUN01 > CAZDNN01. The sequence continues at coordinate 2,404 of CBFDBL010000628.1, read as the reverse complement.
GAGGACGACGACGGCGACGGCGTCAAGGAGGTGAGCACCGAGGCCGAGATCCAGGCCGTGCTCGAAGCCCTCAGGTCGAGGTACAAGGGCATCACCTACCTGTGCGGCGGCATGGCCTACGCCCTCGACGCCGAGGGCAAGCTGACGAAAGAGGCGAACCCGCTCGCCGACCCGATCGACCTGAAGCTCGCGCACAACGTGCGCCCCGCCGACCAGGCGCTCGGCGCCGAGGGCTGCGCCGAGTGCCACGCGAGCGACGCACCCTTCTTCAACGTCCTGGCCGTCACCCGCGCCCTGGGCGCCGACGGCAAGCCCGAGGGCCAGCCCATGTACGCGCTCATCGGCCGCAGGGACGGCGACCTGCTGCTCGCCGACTTCCGCGAGCAGTGGCTGCGGCCCTACGCGCCGTGGGTGCTCGCGCTCTCGGTGCTGGCCATGCTGCTCCACTACGTGCTCTTCGGCCCGCACCGCGCCAGGCTCGACGGCGAGACGGTGCAGCGGTTCCACTGGCTCGAGCGGCTCACGCACTTCGGGCTGCTCGGCTCGTTCGTCGTGCTGGCGACGACGGGGCTGTGGATCGCGGGCGGGGGCGAGCAGGTGCTGGGGCTCGAGCTGGGGTGGCTGCACCGTGCGGTGTCGTGGGTGCTGGCGGGGTCGCTCGTGCTGGCGGTGGTGCAGTGGGCACGCGACATGGTCTTCGCGAAGGTCGACATCGGCTGGGTGAAGGTGCTGGGCGGGTATCTCGGCTACCACGGTCGGGTGCCTGCGGGTCGGTTCAACGCGGGCCAGAAGTTTTTCTTCTGGGCGATCGGCGCGGTGGTCGGGTGCCTGGCGGTGACGGGCTGGCTGCTGATGTACAGCGACTCGGCGGGCACCTACGTGCTGGTCTACACGCTCCACGAGCTGTGTGCGTGGGTGATGATCCTGTTCGCCGTCGGTCACGCGTACCTGGGGAGCCTGGCGAACCCTGGGACTCTGCGCGCGGTGTTCGAGGGCAAGGTCACGCGGGACTGGCTGGCCTTGCACCACCCGGACTACGAGGTGAAGGACTCGTCGTGAGCCCCCGAGCGCGTGGGCGGCGAGGCGGGCTGGTGGCGGCGGTGTCGCTGGCGTGGGTCGCCGCGGGCTGCTCGGCGCCGTGGTCGCGGCGCGCGCGGGCCTACGTGCCGGTGGTCGAGCGAGCGTACGGCGAGCCGGCCCCTGCGGCCGTTGACGGGGGAGGGCAGGCCGCGCCCGACGCGGCGCAGCTCGCGGTGCGCGCGCGGTTCGTCGCGGTGCCGTCGGGTCGCGTGGCGGAGCTGGGGCTCGCGCTCGATGCGGGATGGGCCGTGCTGCCGCCGTCGGGCGCGAAGGCGCTGGTCGCGCGGCTCGAGGCGATGCGCGGGGTGTCGGTGCTGTCGGCGCCGCGGCTCCAGCTCCTGTCGGGTCAGTCGGCGAGCTTCGAGACGATGACGAGCCTGCGCTACGTGGCGAGCTACGCGGTCGCGCCTGGCGGCGGGGCGGCGCGTCCCGTGTGGGGCAAGGCCCGCGGCGGCCTGACCCTCGAGGTGTGCGCCGTCGCCGAGGGCGAGACGGCGCGGCTGACGCGGCTCGAGGCCACCTGGCGGCGGGTGCTGACCGTCTGCGACAACCGCGCGGCCCTCGGCGCGGGCGGGGCGGGCGCGAGCCTGCCCTTCCACGAGCCCGTGGTCCTGGTGGCGAGGAGCGAGCTCCCGAGCCCGTGCCGCATCGTGCTGCGGCGCGGCGCGGCGGCGGTGGTGGCGCTGCGGGACCGCTCGGTCGTCGTCGAGCGCTCGGGCCTGCGGGCCATGGCCCGCGAGGGCAGGGCGCGCATCGGCCGCGACAGGACCGCCAGCCTCCTCGCCCGTGTCGACGCCCGCGGCTTCCCCCTCGACGACGACACCCTCATCCTCGCCCTCGTGACCGCCCGGCCCGCCGCGCCCTGACGGGCAACCGGATTTGACTTCACGCACGCGATCGGGGACAATGGACGGCGATCCAGGGAACCTCGGGCGGGTATCTCTGGACGTTGTTCTTAGGTGCTTGTCTCCCCCCCCCGAGTCTGCTGTAGGACCGATGGGACAGAGAGAGGACGTTCGATGACCCAGCGCGTAGCGGTGGCGGGGCTGATCGCGGTCCTGGCCGCGGTGTGGATGTGCTCGCCGGCCTCGGCGGGCGAGCCGGCGAAGAAGTTCACCGAGGCCCTCAAGGACGCCGAGGGCAAGGAGCACAAGTTCGACATGGTGCTCATCCCGGCCGGCAGCTTCAAGATGGGCAGCCCGGCCGACGAGGACGACCGCAAGGACCACGAGGGTCCCCAGCACAAGGTCAAGGTGCCAGCCTTCTACATGGCCACGCACGAGGCGACCCACACCCTCTACATGGCCTTCTACGACGAGACGCA
>CBFDBL010000627.1:0-4042 GCA_965603035.1 uncultured bacterium | reverse complement strand
GTGGGTTCCGGCAAAACCACTGAGCGCGGCGCGGGCGCACGCCGCACGCCCCTACTCTACCCGCTGGCGGGGCGTCGTGCAAGCCGAACTGCTCGGCCGCACGCCGCGCCGTTGACAGGGGCTCGGCGAGCGGCTAGGATGGACGCCCAGTGGGGATGGTGCGCGCCGCGCGAAACCGGGAGGGCCTGCGCCGTGGCCAAGCATCCTGGCAAGTGTCCGAAATGCGGTTCGCGGCTGGAGTTCGACACGGCCGTGGACGAGCGGGTGCTGTGCCCCGCCTGCCAAGCCATGCTCAGCCTGCCCGGCAAGGCCAAGCCATCCGACAAGGTGGACCCGCTGCTCGGCGAGCGGCTCGGCGAGTTCGAGATCGTCGAGCTGCTGGGGCGCGGGGGGATGGGGGCCGTCTACAAGGCGCGGCAGGCGTCGCTCGATCGCTTCGTGGCCGTGAAGGTGCTGCCGCGTCTCTTCTCGCGCGATGCGAGCTTCGTCGAGCGCTTCGCGCGCGAGGCCCGCGACGCCGCGGCGGTGATCCATCCGCACATCATCCAGGTCTACGCGGTCGGCGAGGATCGCGGCTACCAGTTCATCGCGATGGAGCTGGTGGACGGCGTGAGCCTGGCGGACGTGCTGCGCCGCGAGGGCCCGCTGTCGCCGGAGCGTGTTCTGGCCGTGATGAAGCAGGTGGCGGGCGCGCTCGCGGTGGCGCACGCCGCGGGGATCGTGCATCGCGACATCAAGCCGTCGAACATCCTGCTGACCTCGCGCGGCGAGGCCAAGGTCGCCGACTTCGGCCTCGCCAAGCGCCCCGGGGTGGATGCGAGCGTGACCCTGTCGGGTGCGACCCTCGGCACCCCGCTCTACTTCCCGCCCGAGATCGCCCGCGGCCAGCAGGCCGACCCGCGCAGCGACCTCTACAGCCTCGGCGCCGCCTTCTACCACCTGCTCGCCGGCCGACCGCCCTTCGAGGGCGGCAGCGCGGCCGAGCTGGCGCTCAAGCACGCCGAGACCCGCGTCCCGCCGCTCCGAGACGTCGCGCCCGCGGCACCGCCCGACCTCTGCCGCGTCATCCACCGTCTCCTGCGCAAGAGCCCCGGCGACCGCCACCAGAGCGCCGAGGCTCTCCTCGAGGCCCTCGAGCGGGTCGAGACCCACGTCAGCGTCTCGCAGTTCGAGCCGACCCGCACCCTGCCCGACACCGCGCACCGCTCGCTCGCCGAGCGTCGCGAGGCCAGGCAGCGCCGACGCCGCATCCTGCTCGCCGCCACCATTGGCGCCGCCGCCCTCATCGCCCTCGCCGTCGCCCTCGTCCTTGTCCTTGTCCTCGGGCAGAAGGGCAAGCCACCGCCCGCGGCTCTCACCCCTCCGACCTCCCCGGCACCCGGCACCCGGCACCCGGAACCCGCTCCCGCCGCCCCGCGCCTCGAGCGCAACGCCGAGATCCTCTTCAACAACGCCCGCACCTGCGCCGAGCGGAAGGACTGGGACAAGGCCCTCGGCTACCTCGACCGCCTGGACGGCACGTACGGCGAGACGCAGTTCCGCGCCGACCACGTCTCCGACATCGCGGCGCTCCGCGCCAAGGTCGAGGCGGCGCTGAAGCCCGGGCCGAGCGGCTGGGAGGCGGCGTGGACGGCGGCCGATGCCGAGGCCAGGAAGCTCGTGGCCGGCCAGCGGTTCGGCGAGGCCGTCGCGGGGTACAACGCCCTGGTCGATCGCTTCCACGACCTGGCGCTGCGTCAGCGCGTGGACGAGGCGGTCGCCGCGGTCCGCAAGCAGGCCGACGCCGCGTGCCGCGCGCTCGAGACGAGCGCCCGCGAGAAGATCGCCGAGGCGGAGTTCGCCGACGCCCGCGCCGCGCTCGGCCCGGCGCTCGACCGCTACGGCTTGCCGGACAAGGTCCAATGGGCCAGGACCCTGCTCGCCGAGATCGACGCCGCCGAGCAGAAGCACAAGGACGACCAGGCCCAGGCCGAGGGGGACGCGGCACGTCGCGCCGAGGAGCAGCGGCGGGCGGCCGAGCGCGAGCGCCGCCGCCAGGCCGAGCAGCGCTACGCCCAGGCCCTCAAGCCCATCGACCAGCTCATCGCCGCCTGGCAGTTCGGCCAGGCCGCCGAGGCCCTCGGCAAGCTCGACCTCCCCGAGGAGCACCTCGCCGCGCGGCTCGCCACCCGCCGCGACGAGGCCCAGCGCCTTGCAACCCTCAAGGCGAAGCTGATCGCGCGGGTGAACACCTCGAAGCCGCCGTTGCGCAAGAGCTCGCTGTTGATCCCAGGCATCAACGGCGAGCTGGTGAAGGCGGACGAGGCGGGCATCACGGCCAGGCTGTCTGCGAAGAAGACCGAGCTGCACCAGTGGCCCGACCTGGACCAGCGCTCCGTCGCCCGGCTCGTGTCTCTGGCCATCGGCGCCGACAGCGCCGACGATTGTCTGGCGGCCGGCATTCTGTCCCTGGCCCTCCAGGACCCCGCGACGGCGGAGAAGCACTTCGAGAAGGCCCGCAAGCTCGGCGCCGCCATCGACCGCTACCTCGACCCCCTCGCCGCGGCTTCTTTCGCCAGAGCCGAGGCTCTGCTCGGCAAGAAGGACTTCCGCGCCGCCGACACCGCCCTCGCCGACCTCGAGACCAGGTACTCCAAGACCCCCTGGTTCGCCTCCCACAAGCAGGACATCGAATCCGCCCGCCAGCAGGCCAAAGCCGCCATCGCCGAGGCCGAAGCCGAGAAGCTCTACGCCCGCGCCGCCGAGCTCTTCAAGCAGCAGCAGTTCTTCGACCTCAAGCCCCTCATCGAGAAGCTCGAGGCCGACTACCCCAAGGCCCGCCTCCTCACCGACGCCGCCCGCAAGCCCACCTTCGCCGACATGGCCGCCGCCGTCGGCACCCTCGGCAAGTTCCTCACCGTCCGCAAGGATGGCAAGGGCGACTTCACGAGCATCCAGGCCGCCATCGACGCCGCCCCGCCGAACAGCGTGGTCGAGATCCAGGACAACGGCCTATACAACGAGCCCATCGTCATCCACAAACAGGGCATAGCCCTGCGCGGGAAGAAAGGCCGATGGCCAGTGATCACGTCGTGGGGGCGGCGCGGGGGCGCCAAGGTACTGGTGGAAGTGGGCGCGCCGCGCGCAGCCATGTCACGGCTGGCCCTGGCGCATGCGGCCCCCCTCGCCGATAGGCCCTCGACCTGTCTCCTCGTCAGAGCCGCTGCGTTCCAGCTGCGCTCGTCGATCCTCTACGCGGGCCACCCGGAGTTCGGGATCGAGCGCTTAGTGTTCCGCAGCACGGGGCGAAGCGCCGACGCCGCGGTCCAGGACTGCGTCCTCATTGGCAAAGGGGCGATTTACACTCGCACGGTTGTCAGTAACTCCTTATGGTTGAGGGGGACCACCTTGATCAGCCTGTGTAGTAACGAGTGTGAACTGCGATCCTGCACGATCGACGGCACCCTGTCATTCTCAGCGGGTGGCCCAGTCGCGGTCCTGGACTGCATCGTGTCAGCCGTCACTGGCGGCGGACTCGGCTCACGGAAGCAGCGGATAGAGGGGTGCGATCTTTTCGGCTCATCCTACGGATTCGCGAAGCGCTGCTTTAGTGCCGACCCGCAGTTCCGCGATCCGAAGAATTTCGACTATCGGCTCAAGCCGAGCAGCCCCTGCCGTAAGCGGGCGTCGGACGGCGGCGATATTGGCTGCCGCTTCACGCCGGAGATGCTGGAGATGCTGAAGCTGGCGCACGAGCTGCGGAAGAAGGGGATCATCAAGTTCTGATGCGTGACGCGTGATGCGTGACAGGCGATACGTGATACGTGATGCGTGAGCGGAGAGGAGAGGCGTAGCGCCACGTGGAGGGAGGCCAGCTCCCGGCCTGTAGGCGGGGCGTCTGCGCCCCGCGAGAGGATCCCCTTCCTTCTCCTGACGCGCCGCGAGCGACCGTCTGTCCCTTGCAGCCGCAAGAGCGTTGAGGAACGCGGGCCTTGCCCGCCACACGCCGTCCCGCGGGATGTGGACATCCCGCCCGTTGTCCCGCGGGATGTGGACATCCCGC
>CBFDBL010000626.1:0-4046 GCA_965603035.1 uncultured bacterium | reverse complement strand
GGACGCACCAGTACGCCGACCCCGGGAAGTCGGGCGCGTCGCGGGACCAGCGGGTGCGGCTGCCGCTCAAGGTCCTCTGGTTCGGGAGTGTGGGGCCGGCGGACATCGTGAGCCGGCACTACCGCGCGCCCGTGCCGATCGCGCTCGACGGTCGCCTGTTCGTGCCGGGGATGAACTACGTCCACGCGGTGGACGCCTACAACGGGCGGATCCTGTGGGAGCGGAAGCTGCCGGGAGTCGGGCGCTGGCCGGCGGCGTACCGCGGCGGGTGCATTGCGGTGGACGAGGCCGGCGTCTACGCGCTCCAGGGCACGACGTGCCTGCGGCTCGACCCCGCGACGGGCACGACGCTCTTCGCCTACAAGCCGCCGCCGCGCGCGGAGGCCGCAGCGAAGCAGCCAGGGGCGCAGAAGGAGGCGGTCATCTGGGAGTACCTGGCCGTGACGGACGATGCCGTCGTCGGCACGCTGGGCAAGCCCAATGTCCAGCGCTCCTGGTGGTCGCGGGCCTATCCCGCCAACCGGCTGCTCTTCGCCCTCGACAAGGCGACGGGGAAGCCCAGGTGGACCTGCGAGCCCGCGAGCGCCATCGACTCGAGCGCCGTCGCCATCGCCGGCGAGCGGCTCTTCCTCATCGACGGCCTGGCCGAGCTGGAGCTCCTCAGCAACCCGCGCCGGCGCCCGAAGGCCAAGCCCAGGACCCTCTATCGCTCGCCGCCGTCCGCCCACCCCCGCGTCCTCAAGGCCCTGGCCCTCGCGTCCGGCAAGGAGCTGTGGCAGACCCGCGAGGTCGGCCCCGGCCAGAACTCCCTGTGGGTCGCCGGCGGGGTGGTCCTGGCGACCATCCCGATCAGCACCGGGACTCGCCTCAAGCGGAGGGGCCCGGCCGTGTCCGCCTTCTCCGCGCAGGACGGGTCCTTGCTGTGGACGCGCCAGGGCGGGGGGGGTGAGCCGGTCGTCGTGGGCGGCACGGTGTACCTCCCCGATGCCTTCGACCTGCGCACGGGCAAGCCGGTCCGCCGCAGCGATCCCGTCACAGGCGAGCGGGTGCCGTTCGTGGTCGCGCGTGGCGGCGGCTGCGGCAGGTTCGCGGGCTGCCCGACGCTGCTGATGAAGCGCTCCGGCTCGCTGGGCTTCATCGATCTCAGGCAGCGCAGCGGCATCTACCACTACCCCAACACGCGGGCGAGCTGCTGGATCAGCATGATCCCCGCCTGCGGGCTCGTGCTCGTGCCCGAGGGCTCGAGCTCGTGCCCCTGTGCCTACAACTATAAGACGTCGCTCGCGCTCGCGCCTGCGTCCCGCCACAATCACTGGGGGCTCTACGGCGGCGCGCCCAGGGCGAAGAACGCGCGGGTCAAGCACCTGCGCCTGAACTTCGGCGCACCCGGCGACAAGCCCGACAACGACGGCACCATCTGGTTCGCCTTCCCCCGCCCCTCGACCACGGGGCCCCGCGGCGGCGGCGGCATGGGAAGGCAGCCCATCGACAAGCTGCCCGTCGAGCTGCTGAGCGCGCCCACCGCGACGACGACCGTCGCCCGCAATCCCGACTGGGCGAGCGTCGAGGGGACCGAGACGCCCTGGCTCTACGCCTGCGCCCTTGCCGGCCCGCTGCGCCTGCGCCTCGGGCTCGCGCCCGCGGGCAGCGCGCGGCGGCGCTACCAGGTCACCTTGCTGTTCTGCGCGCCGGCGCGTGCGGGACGCTTCGACGTGAAGCTCCAGGGGAAGACCGTGCTGGCCAGCCTCGACGTCGCGAGGGAAGCCGGCGGGACGAGCCGGCCTCTGGCCAGGGAGCTGACGGTGGAGGCCGGGGACTCGATGACGCTCGAGCTCGTGCCGCGCGACGGCGGCCAGCCGGCCCTCAGCGGCCTGGCGGTCGTGGCCCAGTGAGGCCGCTGCGCGGCGGCGGAATCGTCACTCACGGGGTCTGAGAACGTAAGGAGTCGTCATGGCAAAGCGTCAGTTCGCGCCGACCCTCGCGTCGCTGCTCGACTACGAGTGCCCGACCTGGTTCCGCGACGCCAAGTTCGGCATCTACCTCCACTGGGGCCCCTACTCGGTCGCGGAGCGGGCCGAGTGGTACGTCCGCCACCTGTACATGGAGGGGCACCCCGACTACCTGCACCACGTTCGGACGTACGGCCACCCCTCAGAGTTCGGCTACAAGGACCTCGTGCCGCTGTGGAAGGCGGAGCGCTGGGACCCCGACGGCCTGGTGGCCCTCTTCAAGCGTGCCGGGGCCAAGTACTTCACGCCCTGCGCCATCCATCACGACAACTTCGACCTGTGGGACTCGCGGCACCACCGGTGGAACTCGGTGAACATGGGGCCGAAGAAGGACATCACGGGCCTCTGGCGCGAGGCCACGCTCGCCCACGGCCTGCGCTTCGGCGTCACCACCCACCTGGCGCGCAGCTATAGCTGGATGAACACGAACAAGGGGGCCGACAAGTCGGGGCCGAAGCGCGGCGTGCCCTACGACGGCAACGACCCCGACTACCGCGACTTCTACCACGAGCCGCACCCCGACATGGACCGCCGCCAGCCCGCCAACCCGCCGGAGAGCTGGCGCAGGCAGTGGGCCGCGCGCCTCAAGGACCTCATCGACCACTACCACCCCGACCACCTCTACTTCGACGGCGCCATCCCGTTCCGCGGCCAGGACCAGGGCCGCACCGGGATGGAGGTCGTCGCCCACCTCTACAACGAGAGCCTTGCCCAGCACGACGGGCGCCTCGAGGCGGTGATGTGCATCAAGCGCGGCGGCGGCACCCACGGCGTCTACGCCGACGGGGTGGCGACGCTGGACATCGAGCGCCGCCGCGCCGACGAGATCCTGGCCGACCCCTGGCAGACCGACACGTCCATCGGCCCATGGGGCTACCGCGCGGGTGCGAAGTACCGCCCCGTCGAGGAGCTCGTGCACGAGCTGGTGGACATCGTCAGCAAGAACGGCAACGTCCTGCTCAACGTCCCTCCGAAGGCCGACGGCACCCTCGACGACGAGACGGTGGCCAGGCTCGAGGGGATCGGCGACTGGCTGGCCGTCAACGGCGAGGCGATCTACGGCACGCGGCCGTGGCTGACGGCGGGGGAGGGCGACGTGCGCTTCACCCGCAAGGCCGGCACGCTCTACGCGACCGTGCTCTCGTGGCCGGCGGCGGGCGAGACGCTCAACGTCCGCTCGCTGGCCTGCACCGAGGGCATCAGCCCCATCGCCGAGGTGACACTGCTCGGCGGCGACGGCACGCTGCGCTGGGGGCAGGATCAGGACATGCTGCGCATCGTGATCCCCGCGACCCTGCCCAGCGAGCACGCCCTGAGCTTCCGCGTCGAGTTCGCCGGGGCCTGATCGAGCCGCCGAGGCCGGCGCCCTGAATGACCCGCGAGGCGTTCGCATTCCTCGAGCGCCACCACCAGGGGGCCGCTGGCCCGACGGCGTGTTGATGCAGCGGCGACGACGGTGTACCATAGGCCGCGTCGGGTGGGAGCCACTCCAGGAGGACGGGAGCATGAAGAAGCTGGTGCCGCTGGTCGTCGTGGTGGTCGTGGTGGTGGTGGTCGTGGTGGTGCAGGCGGTGCGGCCGAAGTCCGAGGTCGAGCCGATCGTCTGGTACGGCATGAGCCCCCACCCCTACGTGAGCGAGGTGCGACAGGGCGCGGAGGCGGCCGAGCGCGACCTCGGCACGACGATCCTCAAGGTCGTGGGGCAGGAGTGGACCCAGGACAACGAGAACGCCAACATCAAGGCGCTCTCGACCAAGGGCCATCGGGCCTTCAGCATCTACCCTGGCGACCCGGCCGGTGCGAACGGGCTGTTCGGCCAGCTCCAGCGCAACGGCCAGCTCGTGGTGGCCTACGGGGCGGAGCCGAACCTTCCGACGCCCGCGGCCTTCACCGTGGCGACCGACATCAAGGGCGCGGCCATGGTCGCCGCCGAGCAGCTCATCGGGATGATGGGCGGGAAGGGCCAGATCCTCAACGTGCTGGAGACCGTGACCGACATCAACACCAGGAAGCGCGACGAGGGGATCCACGAGGTCG
>CBFDBL010000625.1:0-4051 GCA_965603035.1 uncultured bacterium | reverse complement strand
TGGAGAAGCCAATCGCAAGTCGGCGATCGCTGCCTCCTTCGGACTCCGAGTTACTTACGACGCTTCCGACGGACGGCGCCCAGTCCCGCCAGGCCCAAGCCCAGGAGGCTCAGGGTCGCGGGCTCGGGCACCCAGTGGTTGACGGTGAAGTTGTCGAAGTTGACGTACTGTCCGGAGCCGGTGACGCGGAAGCCTGCGGTGCCTGGCCCGAAGAGGGCGTCGGGGCTGTTGTCGAAGTAGTCGAAGACGCCGTAGGGGTTGGCGAAGTCGGGGCTGAGGGAGGCCACGGTCTGGATGTGGACGGTGTCGCCCTCGCTCACGGCGAGGGCCTTGAGGTAGATGTTCACGCTCTCGCCGACCTGGCCGGCGAGGACGTTCTCGGAGTCGAGATAGGCCCACTGGTCGGCGCCGTTGTGGCGGAGGAGTTGGACCTGGTAGAGGGGGCTGGCGCCCTCGACGCGTGCGAGCCGGTAGTAGTAGTAGTCGCCGGCGGAGCCGTTGCTGCCGAGGTCGTTGGCTCGGAAGATGAGGCCGGGGTAGAGGGCGGAGCCGCTGCCGGCGTTGAGTCGGACGAGTGCGCTGACCTCGACGTTCTCCCACTCGGGCTGGTCACCGAAGGGTGCCTCGACGACGGCGGTGCCTGTGGCGGGCCTGCTGCTGTCCATGTGCAGCTTGCCGCCGGTGACGCTCATGCCGCGGGCGCCGCGGCCCACCATGCGGGGGGCCGTGTTGTCGGTGTAGTCGTCGCGTGCGCGGAGGACGATGCCGTTGTGGTTGTTCGGGTGGCCGGAGTATCGGCTGCGTGTGGTGACGGTGACGTCGCGCCAGAGGCCCTGGTCGATGTCGTCGGCGACGGCGTAGCTGGCGAGTGCCAGGCCATCGCCGCTCTCGCGGCGCTGCTCGTAATCGCCCTTGCCGTCGTTCTGGCTCACCATGCCGGGCGAGGGGGAGGGAGCTTTGACATCGGGCGGCGGGCTTGGGATAATGGGTGCAAGCGACGGCCGGTCGCCGATGCCCTCCGAACAGCGAGCAGGAAGGTGGGAGTGCAGTGAGCATGGCCCGTAAGGAACACGGTGCGCGCGGCCGAGGGGGGTTCACGCTGATCGAGCTGCTGGTGGTGGTCGCCGTGATCGCGATCCTGGCGACGCTCATCGCGTCGGCGGCCATCCGCGCCATGGCGCTCGCCCAGAGCACCCAGTGCACGAGCAACCTCTCGCAGTTCGGCCAGGCGACGGTCATGTACTGCAAGGACTACGAGGACTTCCTGCCGATGATCGGCGGCTACAACCCCAACAAGTACCCGCCGTGGTTCATCTCGCTGGGCCGCTACATGCACAGCTACGAGCACAGCCGCGCGTCCTACACCTGCCCGTCGAAGGCGCAGACCAAGGTCGGCTACGGGGTGGACGTGCGGTTCGCCGACCCGTACGCACAGAGGCACTGCTGGCAGAAGACGATGCCGCGCAGCCTCGTGCGCAACCCCAACGGGACGATCTACATCGGCGACACCGGCTACCCGACGGACCCCAAGGAGACGGACCCGCAGAAGTGGGAGGAGGACAACGCGATCGGTCCGGTGTATCCGCAGCGCAATGGCGACGGCTCGCCGGTGCAGTACAAGCTCAGGTTCCCCTACCACCCGGGCTACTCCTTATACTTCAGCAGCGACCCCGCGCGGTCGTGCCCGCGGCACGGCTCGAAGACCAACAACCTGATGTTCGACGGCTCGGTGAGCGCCTACCGACCCGACTTCCTGCTGAGCTTCGACTACGGGCAGGACGGGTGCCTGTGGGACAACAAGTAGGGGCGTGACGGAGGCGTCGGGGACGGCGGGGGTCCGTGAGGGCCGGTCGCGTCGCGCGACAGAGAGGAACACCGATGGGTCAACCACAGTCGCGCGCGCGGCGCCGCAGGGCCGGCCGTGGCTTCACGCTCGTGGAGCTGCTGGTGGTGATCGCCGTGATCGCGATCCTGGCCTCGCTCGTCATGACCGCGGCGTTCCGCGGCATGGACATGGGCAGGCAGACCCAGTGCCGCAGCAACCTGAGCCAGGTTGGCAAAGCCTTCTGGATCTACGTCCACCACTACGACCAATGGATGCCGGCCATCGGCTACCCCGTCAGCCGCGCGGCGAACGGCCACTACAAGTGGTGGTACGACGCGCTGTCCGACGAGATGGGCGGCCAGCCCAAGATCGTCGTCTGCCCCGCCAAGCCCCAGACCAAGCTCGGCTACGGCTACAACGTCCGCTGGGCCGACCCCATCGGCGACCGCCACTGCTGGAACCAGACCCTCGCCGTCAACATCATCAAGCACCCCTCCAAGACCATCGGCTTCGCCGACACGGGCAACGTCGTCAACTACGCCTCCGCGCCGCCCCCCGAGTGGGAGGAGACCGACTCGATGCCCATCGACGCCAAGCTCCGCTTCCCCTACCACGACAACGATACCGCCTGGGCCGGCACCTGCGGACGACCCATGCCACGGCACCGCGCCATGGCCAACTTCCTCATGTTCGACGCCGCCGTCCACTCCCACCGCATCGAGGACATCCTCCGCTTCAAGTACGGCGAGGGCGGCTGCCTCTTCGACAACCGCTAGCCCCCGCGATTGACATGCGCCGCCGCCGATTGGTATAATCCCGCCCTTGCGGCAGCCGTTGCCACGATCGCCTCCTGGAGCCTGGCACGCCGATGAGCGACGAGGATCCGCGCGAGCCCGAGGACGCCGACGAGCAGGCGCCTCCCCCAGAGCCCACCCCCGACGACGACGCCCCCCGCGACGACGCCCAGCACGACGACGGCCCCGCGCCCGACGAGGCCGGCGCCGACGCCCCCGCCACGCAGGACGCCGAGCCCGGCGAGCAGGCGGAGCCGCAGGAGGGCGAGGCCGAGGAAGGAGCCGAGGCGGCCGGCGGCGAGGAAGCGCCCGAGACCGACGACGGCGAGGCCCCGGCGGACGAGGCAGGCGCCGAGCCCGTGACCGAGGGCGAGGAGGTGGCCGCCGAGGAGGCGGAAGCGCCGGAGCAGGAAGCGGAGGAGGACGCGGAGGAGGAGCCGGCGTCGTACGACGGGCTGTCGTCGGGGCTGTCGTGGCTCGGTGCGGAGCCCTTCGTGCCGCCCGTCCCGGCGGGCTATGCGGCGGGTGAGACAGCGGTGACCGAGGCGGCCGCGGTGCCGCGTGCGCTCGGCGCGGAGCGGAAGCTGAGCGTGCGCGAGCGGCTGGAGGCGCGGCGCGCGGAGGCGGATGCGACGAAGAGGTGGTATCAGAAGGTGCCGATCCCCGTGTGGCTGTGCATGCCGGCCACGCTGTTCATCATCTTCTGGATCCTGTTCGTGGCGAAGCCGTGGCGCCATATCCCCGGCCCTTGGGAGAAGGTGGAGGCATCGCTGGCGACGGCCCCCGCGGTCGACGACGTGGGGCAGGCGCTCCGGGACATGGGCGTCGTGACGATGCAGCCGATGGATAGCTGGCTGCCGCTGGGCGGCGGGGTGCTGCGGACCGACGGCGTGCGGTCGGCCCGGCTCACCTTCGAGCAGCCGGCGCCGGAGGGCGACGAGCCGGCCGCCTTCGCCTTCGCCTGCGAGGTGGCGATCGTGGCCTTCGCGCCGACCCTCGAGTACAGCATCAAGGTCGAGCTGGACCCCGCCTGGGCGCTCGAGCTGCGCGGCAACCGCCGCGAGCAGCAGGCCGGCCGCGAGGCGCGCCGGGCCGACTGCTACTTCCAGTTCTGCCGCGACGGCCGCCAGGTCGTCGGCCGCCCGTACCAGGCAACGACGTTCCAGAAGCTGCGCTGGTACCGCCTGCGGGTCGCCGTGCGGCGCGGGCTCGCCTACTACTACGTCAACGGCAAGCGGATGGGCGACGCCGTGCTTCCCGCCTACGAGGATCGCCCGCACATCACCATCGAGGCCCGCAACGCGCACGTGCTCGTGCGCAACCCCCGGGTCGAGCTGCCGAACTGAGCGCGGCCGCGGGCGACTAATGCCCTGACCGACAAGAACGCGCCATAGGTCGATGGGCCAATGTAGACCTCACACTCCGTGTGAGG
>CBFDBL010000624.1:0-4056 GCA_965603035.1 uncultured bacterium | reverse complement strand
CAGCTCGGCGGCCTCGCGGCGACGTCGGCGGAGCAGCTCGACGAGCCTGGAGCCGAAGCCGCCGTCCGTCTCGGCGTTGGTCGCCTGCTTGCCGTCCGCGCCGGCGGCGACGCCGCTCCACAGTGCCGGCACGACTGCGGGGTCGAGCAACACGAGAGCGCGGCCGGCCATGGCGGCGGGCGCGTCGAAGGCGGCGCGCTCGATGCGCTCGTGGTCGGCCTCGAGGCCAAGGGCAAGGATATCAGCCAAGGGATCGCTCCGTCGCTGCCTCTCCCCCCCCGATTGTCCACAGTCGGGAGCCGGAGGTCAAGGGCCGGGCGCGGCATGCTGCTTCCTGAAGAGGATGTAGTGGATGGTGGCGCCGGCGGCGCGGCGCTTGCGCTCGTAGACGCTCTGATGGTAGCCGGGCAGCTCGGTGCGCCAGGGCTCGGGCGCCGCGCGGTTGACCAGGCAGGGCGTGGCCTCGAGGCATTCGACGATCTGCTCGGCGTAGGGGCGGACGTCGGTGCTGACGTTGAGGACGGCGCCCGACGCCATGCGGTCGGCGAGCAGGGCGACGAAGTCGGGCAGGAAGAGCCGTCGCCTGGCGTGGCGGCGCTTCGGGTACGGGTCGGGGTGGTGGATGTAGACGGCGCGGAGCTGGCCTGGCCGCAGGAGCCTGGCGACGACGAAGCGCACGTCGCCGAAGAAGACGCGGACGTTGCTCACCCCCGCCCGCCCGAGCTTGCCGCACAGCTTGTCCACGCGCTCGCGCAGGCGCTCGACCGCCAGGAAGTTGGTGTGCGGCGCCGCCTGCGCCGCGCGGACGACGAAGTCGTCCTTCCCCGGGCCGATCTCGAGCTCGAGCGGGGCGGCAGGGTCGTCGTACCGGGCGAGCAGGGCCTCGGGCGCGTCGCCGTCGTCCTCGACGACGAGCAGGTCGCGGTGGCGGGCGACGACGTCGCGGCGGAGCTTGTCGAGGTACTCGCGGAAGGTGTAGGGGACCCACTCGGCCACGAGCTCGGTCGGCAGGCCGACGACGTTGGCCTCGCTGCCGTCCATGTGCTCGACGAAGTGGTCGCCGCCCTCCTGGAGTGCGTAGGCGCCGGCCTTGTCGCGCCATCCGGCGCCGGCGATGTAGGCGTCGAGCTCGGCGTCGGTCATGGGCCGCATGCGCATCCACGTGACGGCGTGGCCGATCTGGCGCTCGCCCGTCGTCGCGTCGAGCACGCACAGGCCGGTGATGACGGCGTGGCGGTGGGTCGTGAGCAGGCGGAGGAACTCGCGGGCCTCGGCCTCGCCGGCCGCCTTGCCGATGACCCGGCCCTCGCACGCCACGATCGTGTCGGCGCCGATGACCAGCGCGTCGCCGACCTGCGCCGCGACGGCCTCGGCCTTGCGCGCGGCCAGCAGCTCCGCCTGCCGCTCCGGCGCCACAGCGGGGTCCACCCGCTCGTCGACGTCGGCGGGCACGACGTCGAAGCGGTAGCCCATCCCGGCGAGCAGGGCGCGACGCCGCGGCGACGCCGATGCGAGCACGAGCCTGCACTTGCGCAGCCGGAACGTCAAAACCCGATCCCCTCGAGGCACGCCCGGCCCATGGTGACCTCCTCGGCGATGAACCGCGAGCTGAGCTCCATGACCCGTATGGCGCCGCGCGGCACGAGGCGCAGCAGCGGCGCGAAGTCCACGTGGCCGAGCCCAGGCGGATAGTGGTCGAACAGGCGGCGGCCGCGGCTGATCACGTCGTGGAGGTGGATGCCGATGGTGCGCGCGCCGTGGCGCTCGAGCCACTCGAACTGGCCCTCGAGCCCCATGGCGCTGCGCAGCACGGCGTGGCCCACGTCGTGCCAGTAGCCGACCCGCGGGTCGGGGAAGCGCTCGAGGATGAGGCCCAGCTCGTCGAGGGTGGGCACCTCGTGCCATCCCATGCGGCACTCGACGCCGAGCCTGATGCAGGAGGAGCGGTCGAGCAGCTCGGCCAAACTCTCGCAGGCGGCCTCGACGTAGCGGGGCGCGACGGCCTGGCGCTCGGCCAGGATATCGTCGGCGGTCACGCCCAGCGAGGCGGCGATGCGCGGGCTGCCGCCGCCCAGGCGGTAGAGCAGGTCCTGCTTCTCCCAGCGCTCCTCGATGGGGGGCGAGCCGAGGTGGAGGACGAGAGCCTGCGCGCCCAGGGCCTCGGCGTGCTCGATCGTCTCGAGGGTCGCGTCCACTCCCTTCCGCCGCTCTGCGGGGTCGGGCGACGCCAGCCAGTCGCCGCGGTCGTTCGCGGCATCGACGCGCCGCTCGCTGCACACGTTGTGCACGCTCACGACCTTCAGGCGCGAGGCCTTGAGGAACCTCGCGACCTTCCTGCGGCGGAACCTGACCTTCGGCGAGACGCCGATCTCGACGGCCTGGAACCCCATTCGCTCGATGGCTTGCAGCGTGGACACGATCCGCGGATCGTCCCGCAGACACCACGCCGTGGACAGTGCGATCACCGATGACCCCTTCACGCCTCCGCGGCCTCCCCAGCGTTGGCCGGTATCGACCTATGATATCAGAAAGGGGTGCGCCACGTGAGGTGTCCGTGCAGGCGCACGACCTGCTCCGCCGCGGCGGCGAGCAACTCCCTCGCGTGCTCGATGGCCTCGTCGAGCGTCCGCGGCCCATCGAGGATCGAGAAGCAGGCGACGATCCCCTCGGCGTGCACGGCCTGGTACCCAGGGCCGAGGGAGCCGCAGACGGCCACGGCGGGCACGCCCAGCCGCGCGGCCAGCCGCGCGACCCCGACCGGCACCTTGCCGCAGGCGGTCTGCTCGTCGAGCCTGCCCTCCCCCACGAGCACGAGGTCGGCGCCCCGGAGCTTCTCGTCGAGGCCGACGGCATCGATGACGAGCTCGACGCCGGGCCGCAGCCGGCCGCCGAGGAAGGCCATGAGCCCTGCGCCCAGGCCGCCCGCCGCGCCCGCGCCGGGGGCGTCGCGCACGTCGAGGCCGAGGTCGCGGGCCACGATGTCGGCCAGGCGGGCGAGATGGGCGTCGAGCTGCTCGACCTGCTCGGGGGTGGCGCCCTTCTGCGGGCTGTAGACGCGTGCGGCGCCGCGCGGGCCGCACAGCGGGTTGTCCACGTCGCAGGCCACCTCGCAGACGACGCCGCGGAGCCGCTCGTCCATCGCCGCGACGTCGATGCGGGCCAGGCGCCCAAGGCCGCCGCCCGTGCCGTCGATGGGCTCGCCTTGCTTGTCCAGGAGCCGCGCGCCGAGTGCCTGGGCCATGCCCGCGCCGCCGTCGGTCGTCGCGCTCCCGCCGATGCCCAGGACCAGGCGGCGGACGCCGAGGCCGAGCGCCGCGCGGATCAGCTCGCCGGTGCCGCGCGTCGTGGTCTTCGTGGGATCGCGCTCGTCCGGCGGCACGAGCGGGAGGCCCGAGGCGGCGGCCATCTCGATGACCGCCGTCGCGCCGTCGCCGAGCACGCCGAACTCCGCCTCGACCGCCTCGCCGAGCGGCCCCGCCACCGTCGCGCGGTGCAGCCGCCCGTCCGTCGCGGCCACCAGCGCCCGCACCGTGCCCTCCCCGCCGTCGGCCATCGGCACCTCGACCACCTCGGCCCCCGGCGCCCCCGCGCGCACCCCCCGCGTCAGCGCCGCGGCGACCGCCTCGGCCGCCAGGCACTCCTTGAACGAGTCGGGGGCGACGACGACCTTCAAGCTGGCTCCTCCGCTCTGCACCAGCCGAGCGATGCGGCCGATAGGGTATGGCGAGCCCGTGCGTGTGTCAAGCGGCCCGAGGACCCGCCCGCAGGGCACAGGCCAGGAGCGCACGAATACAAGGACGGGGTTGGCGTGCGCGCGCCCCGCCCCTGTAAGGCCGGGCGCTCGCACCTTGGCGGCGGGAGCCCGGAGCCGCAGGAACGGTCACGGCGCCGAGCGGATGAACAGGTGGTCGATCGAGATGGTGTCGAGGTCGCGCTTGCCGGGGGTGCGATCGGTGTCGGTGACGCGGATGTAGACGTTGCCCGAGGTGTCGGCGGGCAACTCGAAGGTCTGGTACTGGTCGTCGTCGGCCGTCTTGGTCACGGTCACCATGTTCG
>CBFDBL010000623.1:0-4059 GCA_965603035.1 uncultured bacterium | reverse complement strand
TGCTCGACCCCTTCTGCGGGTCGGGGATGACGGGCGTAGCGGCGCTGAGCGCGGGGCGGCGCGCCCTGCTCGTGGATCTCTCGCCCGCCGCGACCTTCATCGCCGCCAACTACTGCGCCCGGCCCGACCCCGCGCGGCTGCGGCGCGAGGCCGCGAGCGTCCTCGACGCCGTCCGGCCCGAGCTCGGGCCGCTCTACACCACCCGCTGCCGCCAGTGCGGGCAGGCCGCCGCCATCCGCTTCACCGTGTGGAGCGAACGCTGCGGCTGCCCCCAGTGCGGCACGCAGTTCAGCCTCTGGGACGTCGCCCGCGGGGCGCGGCGGGTCAAGGGCGTCGTGGCCTGCCCGAGCTGTAGGCGCGAGGCGCGGCGGGGCCAGTGGAAGCTCCTCGAGCCCGTCCCCGTGCTCATCAAGTACACCTGCGGCGGCTGCGGCAAGCTGGAGGCGGAGCCCGAGCCGGCCGACGCGACCACCGTCCGCGAGGCCGACGCGGGCGGCTGGGAGCGGCGGGTCGCGTATCCGACGACACCCATTCCCGAGCGCGGCGACGAGATCGCCCGCGTGCACAACCAGGGCATCCGCCGCGTGGACCAGCTCTTCACACGCCGCAACCTCCGCGCCGTCGCCACCCTCTGGCACGCCATCGCGACACGGCCCGACCTCCGCTGCCGCCACCAGCTCCTCTTCGCCCTCACCGGCTCGATGCCCCGAGCCTCGCGCACCAACAAGTACATCCCCGCACTCGGCATCGCTCCCGGCCCCATCCTCGGCACCATGTACATCCCGGGCTTCCACCCCGAGCTCAACGTCCTCGACCTCTTCGGCCGCAAGCTCGGCGACGTCGCCCGCTACTACGAGCAGGCAACGCGCGTCGAGCCCGAGGAGGCCGTGCGCATCTCGACACAGAGCGCGGCCGACCTGGGCAACGTGCCCGACGGCTCGGTGGACTACGCCTTCACCGACCCGCCCTTCGGCTCGAACATCGCCTACAGCGAGCTCAACCTGCTGTGGGAGGCCTGGCTCGGCGTGCGCACCGACGTCGCCGAGGAGGCCGTCGTCAGCCGCACCCAGCGCAAGAGCGTGGACGACTACGAGGCGGCGATGGCCGCCTGCTTCCGCGAGGTGCGGCGGGTGCTCAAGCGCGGCGGGCGCTTCAGCATCGTCTTCCACAACACCTCGGCCGACGTCTGGCGCGCCCTCCAGGCCGCGCTCGGCGACGCCCGCTTCGCCATCGAGTCGGTCGTCACCTTCGACAAAGGCCCCAACCAGAGCTTCAAGCAATTCACCGCCGCCGGCGCCGTCACCCACGACCTCGTCGTCACCTGTAGGCGGGGCGTCTCTGCCCCGCGTTCCCACGGTGTCGCCACGGGGGCCGACGTTCTCGCCTTCCTCCGCCACGCCCTCGCCTCTTCCCCTGGCAAGCCCGACGCCCGCAAGCTCTACAGCGCCGCCATCGCCCACTGCCTGCTCGCCGGCAAGCGGGTGCCCGTGGGCTACAAGGAGTTCCGCAAGCTGCTTGGCGGGTTGAGCCGGCAGGGGTAGGTTGAGGAAGAGGACGCGGAGCGTCCAAGATCCCGTCCCCACGCGGGAGCACGGGGACGAGCGCGTGGTGGGTGGAGCAGGCGGACGAGCGCTGCCTTCTTCTCCTCGTCCCCGTGCTCCTGCGCGGGGACCGGTCTTCGACCCTCCGGGTCGCTCAAGGAGCCACCCCATGTCCCGTAGCCGCTACACCATCATCGACCAACAGGAACCCCACTTCGTGACCTGCACTGTCCACCAATGGGCGCCCGTCTTCACCCGCCCCGAGACCGTCGAGGTCATCGCTGACTCTCTCAGGTTCCTCCAGGAGGATGGCAGGCTCGTCATCTACGGTTACGTCATCATGATCAACCACGTGCATCTCCTTGCGTCGTCGCCTGGCCTGACGGAGGCCATCGGCCACTTCAAGTCCTTCACGGCCAAGCAGGTGCTGCGCGTTCTCCGTGAGGGCGGCGCGCGGACGCTCGTGTGGCAGTTGACCTGCGGCACGGCACCTCGGAACCCACAGCGCCTGCGGCATCTGTGGCGACCTGGGAGCCACCCGGAACAGATCGTGAGCGAGGAGATGATGCGGCAGAAGCTGACCTACATCCACGAGAATCCCGTCCGGCGGGGCTACGTGGACGATCCGGTTCATTGGCGGTACTCGAGCGCGCGGAACTACGAGGGAACCGAGGGGTTGATCCCGGTGCAGACAGACTGGCGGAAGTGAGCGACCGGGGAGAAGAGGACGCGGAGCATCCAAGAGCCCGTCCTCGCGCGGGAGCACGGGGACGAGCACTCTCTCCCATTCCTCGTCCCCGTGCTCCTGCGCGGGGACGGGATCTTCGACCCTCCGGGTCGCGATGCGTGGGGAGCGCGCTACTTCGCGAAGACGATGCGATAGTCGAGGCGGGGGACCTGGGCGCGGATCTTGCCGGCGGGCTGGTCGAAGTCGACGAGGCGGACGCGCCAGTGACAGGTGCGCGTGCCGCCGGCGTGCTCGTCGATGACGAACTTGCCCGTCCAGCCGAGCGGCTTGGGCGGCGACTGCACCTGCTCGATGGCCTTGATCTGCTTCGCCGTGCGGAACGAGGCGTTGACGTAGGTCTCCTCCTGGTCGTAGCCGGCGCCGATCCAGTGGCGATGCGCGTAGGTGCCGGCGCCGCGGAGGACGTAGAGGTCCTTGTCCGTCCACTTCTTCCAGTCCTCGGGCACTCGCATGCGCACGGGCCACCACGCGGCGGGCGCGTGGACGCTGACCCTGTCGCCCTCGACCTCGACCCGCGCGGGGGCCAAGCGCGGCTTCGAGGGGATGTGCATCCTGAAGGCGGGGTCGCCGAAGAGGTTGCGGATGTAGAGCGAGTAGCGGTTCGGGCCTCGCGTCTTCTGCCCCGTTTCGAGGAGGGTGACGACGGTGGAGTTGAGCGCGCGGCGATGGGCCTGGCCGATGGTGTCGCCGGCGAGGACGGCGTTCCAGAACTCGAGGCGGAGCTGCTCCTGGTAGGCGATGCCGGGCCGCGCGTTGCCGTGGAAGCCGACGGCGCCGTTGCGCAGGAACCGCGAGATGACGGAGCGGAAGTCGGCCTGGTAGTCGAGCGCGGCGGTGAGGCAGCCGCCCGATTCGACGAGGGTGGGGGCGAGCAGGACGTCGGAGTCCCAGTCGTAGGTCTGGCCGATGTCGTGCCACCACGAGTGGGCCATGTGGGTGAGCGCGGCGACGTGGGTCAGGGGGGAGGCCGGGTCGAAGGACCTGGCGCGCTTGCCTTTCTTCCCCTCGGCCGGCTTGACGAGCCACTTGAGATTGTCGCGGTCGTGGTGGGGCGCGACGGTGAAGCCGACGTTCTCGAAGAGCCTGGCGTAGGTGTTCTCCCAGCGTGCCTGGCCGGCGATCTTGCACCACGACGGGTCGAGCAGGTCGTCGCAGGTGACGACGCGGCTGGCGTAGAGGGTGGCGAAGCAGGCGTTCTCGGCGATGAGCCGGGCGACGGCGATCTCGGCGAAGAGGTCGTCGTCGGTGTTGGCCAGGGGCAGGTCGGAGATGAGGTCGCGCTCGGCGCCGTCCTTCACGACGGCCTGGGGGATCGTGTCGGGCAGGCCCACGATGCACAGATGCTCGGGCGGCCCGCCGAGGGCTGCGTAGCAGGGCTTGAGGTCGCCCACGATCTCGTCGGCGCACGGCCAGGTCACCCGGATGTCGGCTTTCCCCGCACCGGTCTTCTTTCCCATGCTCACGACGCAGCGCTTGCCGGCCAGCATCACCACATCGCCGGTGCGCAGGGGGCCTTCGCCCTGGTCGGCGAAGCTGCCGTTGCCGTTGAGGTCGATGTGCGCGATGCAGTAGCTCTTGCCCTTCCCCGTGGTGACTACGAAGGGGACCTTGCGCCCTGCGATGGCGATCTCGCCCTTGCGCGGCGGCTGCTTGCTCTTCGGCGTGCCCTTGGGCGGCTCCCCCTTGCACGGCTGGCCCACGAAGTTGGCTTTCCACAGCGTCTCGTAGGGGAGGGGGACGACCGCCCCTTGCCTGGCCGCCGCGAGCAGG
>CBFDBL010000622.1:0-4065 GCA_965603035.1 uncultured bacterium | reverse complement strand
TAGGCGCGGGCGCGACAGCCGCCGCAGACCTCGACGAACTCGCAGCGCCCGCACTTGCCCTCGTAGGCCCCGTGGTCGCGGAGCCGGCGGAACAGCGGGGCCTGCTCCCAGATCTGGCGCAGCGGCGTCTCGCGGACGTTGCCGACCTGGGCGTCGAAGTAGCCGCACGGCTGCACGTCGCCGACGTGGGAGATGAAGCAGAAGCTCTGCCCCGCGAGACAGCCGCGGGCCTCGGTCGGGATGCCGCGCTGGCGCAGGATGCGGTAGAAATGGGGTGCGCACGTCGCCCGGATCTCGATGGGGGCCGAGGCGTACTGCTCGGCGAGCCAGCCGAGCACGGCCTCGTAGCGGCGCGCGTCGAGCTCGAAGCCCTTGAGGTCGGCCGCGCGGCCCGTCGGCACGAGCAGGAAGATGTGGTGGGCCACCGCGCCGAGGCGGATCGCGAGCTCCAGGAGCGCCGGCAGCTCGTCGGCGTTCTGGGTCGTCACCGTCGTGTTCACCTGGAACGGGAGGCCGACCCGCCTGGCGGCGGCGATGCCGCGCAGCGCGCCGTCGAACGCGCCCGCCACCCCCCGCAGCGCGTCGTGGCTCGCCGCGGCCCGGCCGTCGAGGCTGATGCTGATCCGCAGCACCCCCGCCTCCACCAGCCGCCGCGCCGCCGTCTCGTCGAGCAGTGTGCCGTTCGGCGCCGCCACCATCCGCAGGCCCAGCGCCGTGCCGTGCGCCGCGATGTCGTAGAGGTCGGGCCGCAGCAGCGGCTCGCCGCCCGTCAGGATGATCGTCGGCCGAGCGAACCCCGCCACCGCGTCGAGCAGGCCCAGGCACTCCGCCGTCGTCAGCTCGCCCGGCGGCGGCTCGTCCACAGCGGCCGCGCGGCAGTGGCGGCACGCCAGGTTGCACGCCCGAGTCAGCTCCCACGCCACCATGCGCAGCGCGTTCCGCTCGCCCGCCCCATGGCCGGGCCCGTGCGCCTGCTCGCGTGCTCTCTCGTCCATGTCCCCATGCTACCCGATGCTCGCGGCGAGTCAACCCCCGCTCCGCCCGGGCACCACGCGGTTGACGGGCGGGCGCGTCGCCGATAGCATCGTGCGCGGGAGATGCCTGCGAGCGGAGCGCGTGAGGATGGCAGCACGGACGCCCGTGAGCCTGGTGCGGACGGGGGAGGACCCGACGGGGGCGGTGGCCGAGGCCGTCGAGCGTGCGGGGCTGGCCGCGGCGTTCGGGCCGGGCCAGCGGGTGACGATCAAGCCCAACTGGCACGGGGGCGACGGCTATGCGAGCCCGGAGGTCGTTGTCGCGGCGGCGCGCTACGCGCGCGAGCGGGGCGCGAGCGAGATCGTGGTGGGCGACGGCCCCTTCTACGGGAAGTCGAGCGCCGAGAATGCCGCCTACGTCGATGCCATGGGCGTCCGCGAGCCGCTCGCCGACATCGGCGCCCGCGTCGTGAACTTCCACGACCAGCCCCACGCCGTCCGCCACCATCTCAGCCCCGACCTGCCCGAGACCGTGGGCGTCAGCACCCTTGCCGTGGACTGCGACCTGCTGGTGAATCTGCCCGTGATGAAGACCCACTTCGGCACGCTGGTGACCCTGGCGATGAAGAACCTCAAGGGATGCCTGCGCCCCGAGGACAAGGCGGCGTTCCACCAGCTCGAGCTCCACGCGGCCATCGTCGCGCTCAACGGCGTCGTGCGGCCCGCCGTCCACCTGCTCGACGCGACGACGGCCTACGAGGGCCTCGGGCCGAGCAACGGCACGCCGGTCGAGCTGGGGCTCGTGGGGTGCTCGGGCAACGTCGTGGCGCTCGATGCCGTGGCCGTTTCGCTCATGGGGCTCGAGCCGCGGCAGGTCAAGCTGCTCGCCATGGCCGCCGAGGCCGGCCTCGGCCCCGCTCGGCTCGATGACATCGAGGTGCGCGGCGAACGGCTCGAGGCCCATCGCCGGGCCTTCGAGCTGCCTTTCGTCGCCTTCCGCCGCAAGTTCCCGAATCTCACGCTCCTGCACGAGCACGCGTGCAGCGGCTGCCTGGGCAACCTGTTCAGCGCGCTCGCCTTCGCCACGGGGCCGCCGCGCGAGGACTACCCCGCGATCCAGCTCGGCCGCGGCGACCCGCCGCCCGGCTCCCTCCTCGTCGGCGACTGCGCCATCCGCGGCGCCGAGGGCGGCCCCGCCGTCCCCGGCTGCCCGCCGAAGATCGCCGACATCATGAAGGCGATGACTGGTCAGGAAGGCTGACGCCGCCACCAGGTGACGAGCGCGATGAGGACGACGGCGGCGATGGCAAAGGCGATGGATTCGAGGACGAGCATGCTCGTGCGGGCCGTGCCGTGGGGGGAGACGACAATGAAGATCGCGAGGTCCACGCCCGTGACGACGAGCCCGCCGACGGCGTAGATGAGGGTCACGACCGGCGCCCAGGCGCGCCCCCGCCGCCAGCCGGTGCCCGCCGCCAGCAGCAGCACGCCCAGCATCGTCCCGCACGCCGACGACAGGACGGCCCACTCGACGCTCAGCCCGAGCGAGTCCATCCCGTGTGCCGCCCAGTCCGCCGCGCGCTCCGCCCACGCGACGGCGGCGAGCCGAAGCCCGGCGATGAGGAACGGCACGACGCCCGTCGTCACGCCCACCACGCCGCACATCACCAGCAGCATCCCCGCCAGCCGCGCGCGCGGCGTCGCCTCGATGGGCTCGCACATGGTCTCCGCCTCCTACGGCCCTCACGACAGACGATACGGACCCGCGCGGGGCAGGTCAAGCGCCTCGGCTCCCGGAGGCAGCGAAGCTGGTCTCGCCCAGGGCGATCGCCCGGAGCCCTGCGGCAACAGCACCCGCCTGTGCATCTCGCCTGGGTGGCCGATCGACGGCGCAACCGCACCATGAGGCAGGCTTCCCTGGGCCCCGCACGCAACCGTCAGCTCCACGCTCCGAACGAGGGCCCGCCTGATCTGCACCCAGGCTCCCGCAGGCCAGAGAGCGCCCACGCGACAGGCGGAGGCGCGATCGCGGACGAGTCGCTGGCGAGAGGCCGGCGGCGCCGACATATCCGCTTATCCGGATATCCGGATAAGCGGATATGTCGAGATCCCGACAGGCTCCGTGCCCACCGTCATGTCGCAGGCGCAGCACGACGGCCGGCAGAGCGCTTCTCAGGAGGGCGGACGACTCAGCGATGGCGCGGCGGCGGGGCTATGGGTCAGTCCATCAGGCGGGCGTTGTACTGGCGGGGGCCGGGGCGGTAGCCGCGGTAGGCGGCGGGGTCGAGCGGGGCAGGGGTGTAGAGGAGGATGCGACGGTCCCAGGGGTTGTAGAGGACGAGCTCGTCGCGGGCGTCGCCGCAGAGGTCGGCGGGGATGCAGTGGTACCAGCCCATCTTCGGCGGGCCGACGAGCGGCGGGAGGCCGGGCAAGGTGGCGACGCGCTGGCCGGTGCCCTTCCACAGCATGCCGCCGTTGTAGAGCAGGGCGGGCGGTGCGGCCTGGTGCTCGAGCCTGCCGGTGGCGCCGTCGCGGATCTGGACGACGACGTCGGCCATGCTTCCGGGCGGCGCCTTCCGCGCGGGATCGATGAAGAAGCAGACGACCTCGGTCCTGCCGTCGCCGTCGATGTCGTGGAGGGCCACCGGCCCCGGCCGCGCGGGCTGGGTGCCGCCCTTTCCCGCCCGCCACAGTACCTTCCCCTCCATCGTGAAGGCGGCGAGGAAGCACGGCTTCATGGCGTTGCCGGTCGAGCGGAAGACGACGAAGTCGATCTGGCCATCGCCCGTGAGGTCGCCGATGCGCACGTCGCCGCCGTAGCGGAGGGTCTGGCCCTTGTGCTCGTGGGAGGCGAGCAGGGAGTCCGGGATGGCGACGGACTTCCAGAGGATGGGGGTGCCGCGCTCCGTGCCGCTCACGGCAAGTGCTTCAAGTATCAGTGTGGTGAGGAGAACGCGCCGGCAGACCGGGGCCATCACTGGTGGACCTCGACCAGCAGCAGGCCGATGAACGTCGGGGCGTTCTCCATGGCCTCGGGCCGCTCGGCCAGGCAGAGCTCGACGACCTCCTTCAGGCTGGCTCGCAGCTCGTC
>CBFDBL010000621.1:0-4068 GCA_965603035.1 uncultured bacterium | reverse complement strand
AGGGCTTCACGGGCTTCGCGATCGCGGCGGCGGCCATCGGCGCGACCGAGGAGCTGGTCTACCGAGGCTACATCCAGGGGCGGCTGGCGAGCTGGGGCGCGCCCGCGGCCGTCGCCGGCGCGGCATTCGCCCACGCAGCGTACAAGCTGGCGGTCTTCCTCGGGGGGCCCTCAGGCGTCCACGTCAACTACCTCTTTCTGGCGCTCGCCACGTTCCTCGGCGGCCTGGCCCTCGGCGCCCTGCGGCGGCTGAGCCGGAGCGTAGTCCCTTCCGTGGCGTTCCACGTCGCCTTCGACATCGTGCTCTACGGCGACCGGCTCGAGGCCCCCTGGTGGGTGTGGGGCTGAGCGGCCCGGGCTGAGGACGGGCAACTGCGCTTGGCGCGCGGTCGTCCGTCTGGTCTAATACGGGGGCCGCCGCTCGCGGGCGCTCTCGCATCCGCTCTGCATGGGTGCCACGCTCAAACTCGTTTGGGCGTGCGGGTGCTCCTGGGCGTGCGGCAGGTGGACACGCCCAAACGAGTTTGAGCGTGGCACCCCTCGAAGGGGGGCCAGGTCGGCGGGCGATGGAAAGGACGTGGTGCATGGCCAAGACTGCGCGGAAGAAGAGGCGAACCCGCACCCCCGTCGGCTCGCCGCTCGAGCCGGCCAACCTGCACGCGATGGGGGCGCTCAAGCAGCTCCCCAAGCCGCCCGCCGGCTTCGACCCCAGCGGCGGCTGGACGCAGACCTGGCGGATCTGGACCTGCTACGGCTACCGCGAGGGGTCGAACGCGAACGCCGGGTTCCTGCGCATCGAGCGGGTCGGCCGCACCGACCCGTTCACCCTCAAGGTCGCGCAGGAGCTGCGCACGCCCGACAGCGTGGTCCACCGCCTCGACGCCAGCATCCAGTGCACCCACGACCGCTTCGCGACGCCGGTCTCGTGGACGCTGTCGAGCGGCTTCCGGGGCGGTGGCGGGCGGAAGCCGCCGGCGGGCGTCGCGACGCGGGAGGCGGCTGCCGTGCAGGGCAAGACGCTGGCGGTGACGACGGGCGAGCGCAAGCTCACGCGGCGTCTGCCGGGCCGATGGACGAGCGACTGGTCGCTGTTCGAGGCGCTCCAGCGGCGGCCCTTCCGCTCGGGCGAGGCGCTGAAGTTCGACGTGCTCGAGGGGCTGAGCCTGCTCAAGCGCGGGCACGTGCTGCGCTACAAGGGCCGCCGCCAGGTGACGCTGGGCGACGCGGCGTCGACGCTGCACCTCTTCCACCAGGTCGGCCGCGGCGTGCTGCCCTACGAGTGGTGGCTCGACGAGGCGCACCGGCTGGTGCTCGTGGTGACCGGCTACCGCACCTACATCCTGGAGGGCCGGCCATGAGCACGGCGCGACGACCCCGAGGGCTGACCCGCCGGCAGTTCGTCCAGGCGGGCGCCGCCGCTGCGACCGCCGGCGCCGCCGCGCTCGGGGCGCCGGCCGCCCCGAGGAAGCGGCCGCCCAACCTGCTGCTCATCATCACCGACCAGCAGCACATCGACACCATCTCGGCCGCTGGCTGCACCGACGTCGAGACGCCTGGCCTCGACCGCCTGTGCGCCCAGGGCATCCGCTTCGACTGCTCCTACAGCGCCAACCCGCTGTGCTCGCCGGCCCGCAGCGTCGTGATGTCGGGACGCGCCTCCAGCGAGGCCGGCGTCTGGCGGAACGGCAGGCCCATCGTCTCGTCCATCCCCAACCTCGGCCAGTGGCTCCACGCGAAGGCGGGCTACGACGCCATCTACGCCGGCAAGTGGCACCTGCCCCAGAGCTTCACCCACAACATCCCCGGCTTCACCGTCCTCACCCCCGGCGTCGGCGGGCAGGGGAATCTGGGCGATACGGTGACCTCCCGCGCCTGCGAGGCCTGGCTCCGCAATCGCTCGGCGCAGCCCCCGTTCCTGCTCGTCGCCTCGTACTTCCAGCCGCACGACATCTGCCAGTGGCTGCGCATCAACCGCGACAACCCGCCCGAGCTGCGCTTCCCCGAGATCCGCGACCAGCTCCCCGCGCTGCCCGACAACTTCGAGCCCGACCCGCGCGAGCCCCAGCTCATCAAGGAGCGTCGCCAGCGCATCGAGCCGGCCCAGGGCCGCTGGTCGCCCGAGCACTGGCGCTTCTACCGCTGGAGCTACTACCGCCACGTCGAGATGGTGGACGCCGAGATCGGCCGCCTGCTCCAGGCCATCGAGGACACGGGCCACGCGGGCGACACCCTCGTCGTCTTCACCTCCGACCACGGCGAGGGCATGGGCCACCACCAGATGGTCCGCAAGAACCAGCTCTACGACGAGGCCGCTCGCGTGCCGCTCATCCCCAGCCTGCCCGGCCACGTGCAGGCGGGCAAGGCCGACGCGGCGACCCTCGTCTCCGGCCTCGACGTCATGCCGACCTTCTGCGACTACGCCGGCGTCGAGCCGCCGCCCCACATGCGCGGCGTCAGCCTCCGGCCCGTCCTCGAGGGCAAGGCCAGGCTCGCCCGCGGCCACATCGTCAGCGAGGTCAACGACAACCGCGGCCGCATGGTCCGCACCGCACGCTTCAAGTACGTGAAGTATGCCGACGACCCCGTCGAGCAGCTCTTCGACATGCAGGCCGACCCCGGCGAGAGGAAGAACCTCGCCGCCGCCTCCGGGCAGGCCGCGGCGCTCGCCGAGCACCGCAAGCTGCTCGACGCGTGGGAGAAGCCGCTCGTCGGCGCCCCCGACCTGCCCCACGCCGACGCATGGGGAAAGGAAGGAGTCTGAGATGCGGATACCCGTCTGTGTCCTGGCGCTGTGCGCCGCGCTGGCCGCCGCAGCCGACTGGCAGCCCGCGAAGGGCCCCCTGGTGACGCGCTGGGCGAAGGATGTCTCCCCGACCAACGCCCATCCCGAGTACCCGCGGCCGCAGATGGTCCGCAAGGAATGGCTCAATCTCAACGGGCTGTGGGACTACGCCATCCGCCCCAAGGCCGACGGGCCGCCCAAGCAGTTCGACGGGCAGATCCTCGTGCCGTTCCCCGTCGAGTCGGCCCTCTCGGGCGTGATGAAGCGGGTGAGCAAGGAGCAGCGGCTGTGGTACCGCCGCACGGTCACCGTGCGCGAGGCGTGGAAGGGCAAGACCGTCCTGCTCCACTTCGGCGCCGTGGACTGGGAGGCGACCGTCTACATCGACGGCAAGCACCTGGGCGAGCACCGCGGCGGCTACGACGCCTTCACCTTCGAGGTCCCCGTCCACCCCGGCAAGCAGCACGAGATCGTCGTCGCCGTCTTCGACCCCGCCAGCGACGGCGACCAGCCCCGCGGCAAGCAGGTCACCAACCCCCGCGGCATCTGGTACACCCCGACCACCGGCATCTGGCAGACCGCCTGGCTCGAGCCCGTGCCTCACTACCACATCAGGTCACTGCACATCGTGCCGGACGTCGATGCTGCAACGGTCCGCGTGGGCTTCGACTTCGGGCCTCATGAGCGCGACTTCGTGCCTAAGCCTGGCGAGTTCAAGGTGGTTGTGAGCGATGGGACGAAGGTCGTTGCCAGGGCACAGGATGGTGAGCTTGGGCAGCTCGAGGTCAGGATCCCCAACCCGAAGCTCTGGTCGCCGGACAGCCCGTTCCTGTATGGCCTCGCCATCACTTGGCGAACCGACACCGTCGACAGCTACTTCGGCATGCGGAAGGTCTCGCTGGTGAAGGATGACAAGGGCGTGCTGCGGCTCGGCCTCAACGGCAAGCCCGTCTTCCACATCGGGCCGCTCGACCAGGGCTTCTGGCCCGACGGCCTCTACACCGCGCCGACCGACGAGGCGCTCCGCTACGACGTCGAGATGACCAGGAAGCTCGGCTTCAACTGCGCCCGCAAGCACGTCAAGATCGAGCCCGCACGCTGGTACTACTGGTGCGACAAGCTCGGCCTCATGGTCTGGCAGGACATGCCCAACGGCAACAACCGCGCGCCCGAGGCCAAGAAGCAGTTCGAGCGCGAGCTCGTCCACCTCGTCGAGGGACGCTGGAACCACCCGTCCATCGTCATGTGGGTGCCCTTCAACGAGGGCTGGGGCCAGCACGACACCGA
>CBFDBL010000620.1:0-4078 GCA_965603035.1 uncultured bacterium | reverse complement strand
GCCCGAGGTGCGCGAGATCGTCGGCCGCTCGCTGCGCCCGATGGGCTGGGCCGACCGCGCGGGACGCCAGCTCGCGATCGTGCTCGAGAGCCCCGCACTGCCCAAGGCCTCGCGCTTCCGCGTCATCGAGGCGCTCACCTTCATCCGCAGCAAGCAGGCCGCCGACGCCCTCATCCTCCAGCTCGCCCACCCCGACCCCAACGTCCGCTGGCGCGCCGCCGTCGCGCTCGGAGCCACAGGCCACAACGACCCCAAGACCGCCGTCCGCTTCCTCGCCAAGCTCACCACCCGCCCGCCCGAGGACGACCCCAAGGTCCGCATGAAGGCCTGCGCCGGCCTCGGGCACCTCGAGGACCCCAGGGCCATCCCCCCACTCGCCGTCGCCATGGAGGACCCCGACTGGCGCGTCCGCGCCCAGGCCGCCGTCGCGCTCGGCAAGCTCGGCAACCGCGCCGCCATCCCCGCGCTCGCCGCCCGCGGACTCGAGGACCCCAGCCCCCACGTCCGCGCCATGAGCATCGTCGCGCTCGGCACCCTCGGGCGCGAGGAGGGACTCGAGCACGTCGCCGCCATGGTCGCCGACCCCAAGACGCGCGACAAGAGCGCCGCCGTCCGCCTCGTCGCCGTCCGCGTCCTCGACCAGTTCCTCAACCCCTGGGCCACCCGCGCGCTCATCGCCGCTCTCGCCGACGACGACCCCAAGGCCCGCGATGCCGCCACCAAGGCCATGGCGAGCCGACTGGCCCGAAGGCCCAAGACCACGCTCCCCATGCTCATCGACATCATCGCCGGGCCGCCAGGCCCCGGGCGCGGCGCCGCCCTCCAGTGCGTCGTCGCCGACTACCGAAGCCCCAAGACCCTCAACAACCCCAAGCGCAAGGCCTTCTACGACAACCTCCTGGGCGGCGCCGACAGCCCACTGACCGCCGCACTCCTCCGAGCCCTCGAGGACGTCCAGGGCGACGGCAAGTCCCGCGCCCTCGCCGCCAGCTTCCTCACCGACCTCGCCTGGCGCCGACAGCCCAAGAACAAGGACATCCTGGCACGCGTGGCCGCGCTCACCCGCGACCCCGAGGCGGGCGTCCGCGCTGCCGCCCGCCGAGCCAAGAACTTCCTCAACAACCTGCGCTGACCCCCGCCCCCTGAGCCAGCCCGGCTCATGTCCTCTCGTCCAGACCCGCCACAGTGCCGCTAAGTCGTTGCTGGGGCACGGCTTAGGCCATGCCCGCGACCGGGGCGGGCCTCGCGGAGCCAGCGAAGTCCGCATTCCCATACGCCCGGGGCCGTCCGGGCCGCGGCTCGCGCCGGGGACCTGTGGATTTAAAGCGAAACCAGTGCAGGATTTGTGGGATCCGGAGCGTCTAGCCCAGAGGGGTGGTACGGGATTTGCTGCCTGTCAGGCGCCGGCGGCTCGCGCGAGCGCGAGACGGCGTGCGGTGGCCCCAGGGGCAGGGCTCCCGGGGCCATCGCCTGCTCTTTGGAATCTGGCGCTAGAGCGTGACAGCCTGGCCTGTGGCCATCGACTCGGTGGCGGCGAGCGACAGGGCGAGCGACTTGCAGGCGTCGGCGTAGGTCGAGCGGATCTGCCGCCTCGACCTCCCGCCGGTGCGGATCGCGCCGATGAAGGCGGCATCCCCGGCCTGCCCGAAGTCGCCGGCGTTGGTGAACTCCTCGGTGTGGTTCGGCTCCCGCACGGTCACCGACCGGCGCTCGATGTACTCGATGCGGGCGTCGGTGCAGTAGATGTCGATGCCGACCTTGCCCACGCCGCCGCGCAGGCAGCAGCCGCTGTAGACCGTGGCGACCATGCCGCTGCGGAAGGTGAGGGTCACGGCCGAGACGTCCTCGACGTCGTTGTTGGGCACCTCGGTCATAAGCCCTGTGCTGCCAACGGCATAGACGGTCCTCACCTCGCCGAACAGGTACCGCATCATGTCGAAGATGTGGGTGGTCTGCTCGGTGTGCTGGCCGCCGCTCTGGGCCTTGACGCGCCACCAGGCCACACCGGGCATGCCGCCCATCCAGTAGCCCATCGCCGTGGCCACGTCGCGACGCCGCAGCAGCTTCTTGAGCTTCGCGATGATGTCCTGGTAGCGATCCTGGTAGCCCGCGGCGGACAGGACGCCGGCCTTCTTGATCGCCTTGCGGACCTCGAGCGCGAGGTCCATCGACAGGGCGATGGGCTTCTCGACGAACAGGTGGCAGCCGCGGGCCACCGCGTCGAGCTCGTAGGGGCCGTGGGCGAACGGCGGGGTGCACACGTAGACGGCGTCGGGCTTCGTGGCGTCGAGCATCCGCCGATGGTCCTTGTAGGCCTTGGCCTTGTGCTCCTTGGCCCGGGCCTGTGCCTTCTCGGGCACGGCGTCGCAGAAGCCCACGACCCGGACGTCGTCGATCGTGGCCAGATGCCTGAGGTGGAAGCCGGCGATCCCGCCGGCGCCGACGAACGCAACCTTGATGGCCATCGTCCACTCCTTCGTGGCGGCTGGTCGGGCTCGGCGGGACACGCGCCCCACCAGGACGGCGGGGATTCTAGCGCCGCGGGAGCTGGGAGTCAAGGCGTACCTGGCGCGCGCCCGCGCCGCCGCCACATGTCCAGTGCTGGCGGCAGGTTGAGCGCGTCATGTGACTGTTTGTAACAAAGTGTAAATTGGCAGGTTCGGGCCTGGTTTTGCCGAAACAATCGGGCCTCTCGTCCGACTAAAGAGGTGAGAGGCTAGGAGGTACACCCGTGCGTTGTCAGCGACCCGGCTGTGGGAACCCCATTCCCGAGGGACGGCGCAAGTACTGCT
Source organism: uncultured bacterium (assembly GCA_965603035.1). Lineage (GTDB taxonomy): Bacteria > Planctomycetota > PUPC01 > DSUN01 > DSUN01 > CAZDNN01. The sequence goes on along the minus strand of CBFDBL010000620.1, from coordinate 1,286 downwards.
CGGACCGTTGCGCGCGAGTCGTGAACCGCGACAGCGCCGCCGCCCGAGCACGGCGGCGCGCTGCGGCCATCGCCGCCAAGGGCGGCCCTCACGTCCGCATGCGCATCTGCCTGTCGTGCGACCGCCCGTTCCTCTCCGAGGGGCCGTGGAACCGGATCTGCCCGCGGTGCAGCGAGCGCAACGTGGCCATGCCGCCGCGCGCGTCCGCCTCGCGCTCCGGGCTGACCTGCCGCGACCTCGACCGCCTGCTCGGCGACTAGGCGGGTTCCCGACAGCGGCGCGCCTCCCCGGCAGCCGCCGCACACGAGCTTGCCACTGCCACCGCGGCCCTCCGTCCGGCATCCCGGCGAGGGCCGCGGCCCTCATCCCCCGGCCCGACCGTCCGCGCGGTTGACATCGCCCGCCTCGCCCCTATAGTGGGCGCGCGGCGGCGCAGACCTGCCCGCACCCCATCCAGCCGGGGGCCACGACGTGGGACCCGTCCGCTCGCTCATCCTGCTGGCCGCCACGGCCAGCCGCCTCGCAACGGCAGGCGAGGCCGCCGACGTCGTGCAGCGCCACCTCGCCAGGCTCGACGCGCTCACCTCGCTCACCCTCCGCATCGAGCGCCAGACCACCCACCGCGGCAGGACGACGAGCGAGCGGTGGACCTTCCGCCAGAAGGGGGCCGGGCGCTTCCGCATCGACTACGAGTTCCCCGTCCGCCGCCTGGTGGTGGCCAATGCGCGGGAGCTCTGGGAGTACCTCCCGCAGGCCCGCAAGGCGGCGCGGACCGACCTGGCGGCCATGGCGCCCGCCCGGCGGGCCGCCTTCCTGCGCGGCGTCCTCGCGCGCGTGGCGGTCCGGGGCCTGCGGTTCGACCGCGGCGGCGCCGACGCCGAGCTGCTCTACCGCGGCAAGGGGCACGTGGCCGGACGGCCGGCACACCGGCTCGAGTGCCGCCGGCCCGCCGACGCCGAGACGCGCGTGGTGCGGGGGGCCATCGACGCCGAGCGGCTCGTGCTCCTGCGCTGCGAGTTCCTCGACGAGGAGGGCCAGGTCGTGGCGACGGCCGAGGCCGGCCGCGTCGTCGAGATCGCCGCGGGCCTGTGGATGCCGCGGCAAGTGACCTTCAAGCGCCTCGGCGGCCGCGGCCTCACGCAGACCGCGACCCTGCGTCGCATCGAGGCCAACGCCGACCTCGCCGACGACCTCTTCGAGTTCCACCTCCCCGAGGGCGTGGACGTGGTTCCGCTCGACGCGCACTGAGCGCTTGACACGAGCCATGCCGCGGCACATAATGGAGC
>CBFDBL010000619.1:0-4081 GCA_965603035.1 uncultured bacterium | reverse complement strand
GACTCCGCTTCCCGCCTTCGCCGAGGCTTCGGCGGGCAGGTCGCTTCGCTCGGGATGACATGCGGGGGCTCTGTGCGACATTCGTTGTGCGCGGATCAATAGCGGCCCTTCGCTCTGCCATCCGGCCAGCCTCGCCAGAGGCGGGAGATTGTAGCCACGGGCGTAAGCCCGTGGATTGCGGCGACCGAGAGGGCCAGCCCCCGCACGGGGGCGGCAGAAGCTGGCGATGGGGGGCAACACGCCTCGCGGGGCTTCTGGCGCCCCCGTGCGGGGGCTGGCCCTGGGGGCAACACGATCCCACGGCTCACGCCGTGGGCTACACTCTGTCGTCCGCAAGCGGACCGGCCCGCTCTCGTTCAGTGAGTTGCTCCCACATTGACTTCTCCTCTGTCCCGGGCTACTATTGCCCGCGTTCCTGGCAACCCATTGAGCTGGAGGCCATGCCATGGCGCCCGTTCGCATCGGCGTGATCGGCTGCGGCGGCATCTTCCGGGGCGCGCACGTGCCCTACCTCGAGTGGCGGACCGAGCGCTGCCCGGTCGCGGCCGTGACCGATCTCACGCGCGAGAATGCCGTGGCCGTGGCGGAGCGCTTCGGTGCCGAGGTCGCCGACGACTGGCCCGCGCTGCTGGCCCGCGATGACCTGGACGCCGTCATCATCGCGACCCACCCCAGGCCCCACTGCGAGATCGCCGTCGCCGCCGCCAAGGCGGGCAAGCACATCCTGCTCGAGAAGCCCATGTGCTGCTCCGTCGCCGAGGCCGACGCGATGATCGCCGCGGCCGACGAGGCGGGCGTCCAGCTCCAGGTCGCCTACATCATGCGCTTCCGCCCGGCGAAGCAGAAGCTCAAGGCGCTGCTCGACGACGGCACCCTCGGCACGCCGCAGCTCGTCTACTGCACCCAGATCGGCTGGTTCGCGCCGCGGCACCCGTGGCTGTTCATCCAGGCCGAGAGCGGCGGGATGCTCGTCGAGCAGGCGATCCACGTGTTCGACGAATGGCTCTGGCTCTACGGCGGGGTGCGCAGCGTGTTCGCGCGCACGAGCCAGGTGGACGTGGGCGGCACCTATCCCGGCACGGCGACAGGCGTGGCGAACATCGCGACGGTGGTCGTGGAGTTCACGAGCGGCGCGACGGGCCTGCTGTCGAAGAGCTGGGCTGCGGAGGTCCGCAGCAGCGGCGAGGGGGTCATCTGCTCGAAGGGCTCGGCCAACTACCAGGGCGGCCTGACGTGGAAGACCCACGACATGGGCGAGCCCGCGACCTTCGCCGAGGCCGTGCCCGACGACGGCAGCTATCCCCAGGTGACGGGCGAGCGCCGCGGCCGCTACTGGGGCTTCGCCTCCAAGGGCGCGAGCATCGACCATTGGCTCGACTGCATCGCGGGCGAGGCCGAGCCGACGACCTCGGGCCGCGTGGGCCGCGCCGGCATCGAGATCGCCGAGGCCGCCTACCGCTCCGCCCAGGCGGGCGAGCCCGTGACGCTGCCGCTCTAGAGAGCTTGGTCGGCGTGCGGCAGCTCGACTCACGCCTGAAGGCGTGGACTCCCAACGCGCGGCGGCCCGTTCGGAGTCTCGCCCTTCAGGGCGAAGCCCGGTTCCCGTCCCCCGCTTGGCGTGCCGCGTTCGGCCGAGGGGGGAGGCAGTCGGCAGTCGGCAGCGGCAGTCGGCAGTGGGGGAGCAAGCGGCTCGCCATGCTGGCCCGGCTCACGCATCACGCATCACGCATCAGGCACTGCCCTATGCGCCTGCGCAAACGCCTCGTCTATCCGCCTGTGGCCCTCCTTGTCCTGCTCGCCGTGTGCCTGGTGAGCCTCAACTGCGCGGGGGTGCGAGCCATGCGCCGCTACGAGGCCCGCACGCCGCGCGACCCGCACACCGGCGTCCTGCGCGGCGCCGAGCCCGTCCGCATCGACCGCGGCCGCAGGGCCGCGTGCCTGCTGCTGCACGGCTGGATCACGTCGCCCGCCGACTTCGGCGGCCTGCCCCAGGCGCTCGACGCCGCGGGCTGGGACGTCTACGTCCCGCTCCAGGCCGGGCACGGCACCACGCCGCGCGACACCCAGGGCCTCACGGCCGAGGCGCTGCTCGCGACGGCCCGCGGCCACTACGATGCCCTGCGCGCGCGCTACGACCGCGTCGCGCTCGTCGGCTTCTCGATGGGCGGCACCATGGCCACCCTGCTCGCCGCCGAGCAGCCGCCCGACCGCCTCGTGCTCGTCGCCCCCTTCTGCGGCGTCCGCTACAAGTGGTTCTACGTCCTGCCGCCGCGCTGGTGGAACGCGCTGCTCTCCCCCGTCGTCCGCTGGATGCCGCGCCCCACGGGCACGATCGCCTGCAACCGGCCCGAGGGCAAGCGCGAGATCGTCACCTACGGCGCCTTCCACACCGACGCGACCCGCGCGCTCTTCCGCCTCCGCGCCGCCGTGCGCGCGGCCGACCTCACGGAGATGAGCGTGCCCGCCCTCGTCGTCTACTCGACCGCCGACGGGGTCTGCTCGCCGGGTGCCATCGCCGCCTTCATCGAGCGGCTGCCCGCCGAGTCGCGTCGCACGCTCGTCGTCGCGCGCTCCGACCATCACCTGTTCCACGACCACGATCGCGAGCAGGCCGTCGCCGCCATCGTCGAGTTTGTCGGCAAGCCATGACCGCCGCGGTCTTCGTGGGTGCCACGCCCAAACGAGTTTGGGGTCCGGCCCCGTCCCCGTCGGCGTCCATCACTCCAGGTCCACGACCACGTCGGGCAGGGAGGGCCAGGTGAGCGCCTTGGCAGTGCCCTCGGCCGATGGCAGGAAGCTCAGGGAGATCAGGGTGCGTCCCTTGCCCATTCGGCCCGTGGGGATCCGGACCGCGTACTCGCGCGAGCGGCCTGGGCGCAAGGGCGCGGGGTCTCCTTCGCCCGTCGCGGCGTGGAAGGCCATGGTGCTCGAGCTCTGCCAGGCCCTCGGGTCGGCGGGCACGCCCTTGGCCCACGTGCCCTTGAGGCGGGCACGGCCGGGCAGCGTCACCGCGGTCGGGCCGGCGTTCCTGACCGTGAGGGTGATGGAGACGTCCTCGCCCGTCTTCTGGGGCTTCGGCCGCGCCTCGGCAGCGGTCACGAGCGCCGCGTCGGCGGCGAGCATGCCGCGCACGAGCCGGGACAGGACGCCGCTGCCGTCGCGATACTGCTTGCCGTCGAGGTCGAAGAGGCCGTCGGTCGAGCGGATGCGGAACGCGACCGACTGCCCGCGATGGAAGGCGATGGTGGTGTCCTTGATGCAGTCGTAGAGGGTGCGGTCCCGCTTCGCGCCCTTGACGGCCTGCACCAGCCTCGCCACCGTCGCGGGGTCCACCACCACGATGGGCTGACCGCCGCGCCGCCCCGCAGGCCCGCCGCCGACGATTCTGCCGGTGATGGCGACGCGGTCGATCCCCTCGGCGGAGACCGCGGGGCCTGCCTCGCACAGCCGCCACCACGTCGTCATGCCCCCGGCGATGAGACAGAGCGCCAGGGCGAACGCGAGGGGCCCTCGCCGCTTCATCGTCTCCCCAAGCACGAGACGCACGGCATGTCCTCCTGCGGCGGGACTCTCCCCCTCGGCTTAGACGCGCGAGGCGGCCGCAGGGTTCACTGCCTCTTGGGGAGCTGCCCTCAGGCCGTGGGGCGGCGGCCGCCAGCGCAGTCTCGCGGCCGTCCACGGTCGCGCGCCTCCCGATCACTTGCCGGCCTCGGCCACCAGCGCGCGCACGTCGCGGCGCGGGCGGGCCCAGGCCCTCTCGACGGCGGCCTTCACCGACCCCAGCGCGGCCTGGTAGCCAGGGTCGGCCCGGTCGGCGTAGACGGTGTCCCTGCACGTGCCCGCCCCGCCAGCCTCCCTGGCGAGCGGCGCGACGAGGAAGAGGCTGCGGGTGGGGTCGCGGAGGTCGATCCAGTCGAGGCGGGCGACGTCGGCCGGCTTGTGGCAGGCGCCGCAGCGGCGCTTGTGGACCGCGGCAAGCTGCGCGTGCAGCGTGCGGTCGGCGGCGAGGTCGTAGGGCGGCGTCTTGGCCCGCTTGTTGATGAAGCCGTCGTGGTAGGGGGCGTTGGCGTCGATCCAGATG
>CBFDBL010000618.1:0-4083 GCA_965603035.1 uncultured bacterium | reverse complement strand
CGTCGGGCAGGTAGAGGCGGAAGTGGGTCTGGAGGTCGTAGACGCGGGTGGAGTCGGGCCGCCGGCCCGTCATGAGCGAGGTGCGCGACGGGCTGCACACCGCCAGCTGGCAGTAGGCCCTGAGGAACAGCGTGCCGCTCGCGGCCAGGGCATCGATGTTCGGCGTGACCATCTTCTCCTGGCCGTAGCAGCGCGCCTGCGGCCGCAGGTCGTCCACGGCGATGAACAGGACGTTGCAGCGGCGGGGCCGAGCATCGGCGCCCGCAGCCAGGCGCCGCAGGGCGCTGGCGGTGAGCGCCCCTGCTCCTGCCGTGAGGCTCGAAGCCAGGAACCGGCGGCGAGAGGGGTACGCCATGGTGTCTCTCCTACGGGAAGGTCGGCCGAAGCGCCCACCAACATGCCAGCAAGAGCCCCGCGGCGCAAGCGAGGCCCGGAGCCAGGGTCTGACCCCGACTGTTGGGGTCCCTTGTCCCGTCGCCGTCGCTTCCCTCCTGTTCCTCGCACCAGACCGACGGCGAGCACGATCGCTCGAGGTCGCGCAGGCCGGCTGGATGAGCACCACCCAGATCCACCGGCCGCCATCCCCCAAGGACGCGGCGCGAGCGGCCAACGCAGCCGTCGAGGGCTCCGGGAGGCCCGCGCCCGGGGCTGGCGGCCCCGATGACAGCGGGCGCCGGGGCGGAGCGAGAACCTTGACTTACGTCGATTTGGGCCACGGAGGGCCGATCGGGCCCTCCGTAAGCGACTGGAACATATATGGTTACAAGTCCGAAAAACCAGACACGCTACAATCCAATCCTACGCGTACCGGAGCCTCTGCGCGACCCAGGATACGTTCGGCGCAAACGTCGCTCTACGGGGCGTGTAGGGGGCTCTACGGGCAAGCTGTGTACAGGGACACTTGCCCCGGGATGGGAGCCGCCGCCCCTGTGCGGCGGTGGCGGACGGCACCGAAGGGCAGTTCGGGCAAGGGCGCGAGGGCGAGGCGGGCGGCCCGAGGCGGAGCGATGACGGCATCGATGGCGACCCGGGAGGAGACCCCAAGATCGGGGGGCGGACTCCGGGAGCGCGACGGGCCGCCGGCCCGGAGCCCGTTGCCAGCGGCGACGACGCATGCTATGCTGCTGCGGGACCATTCTGTCATCCTGCAAGGAGACTGGCATGCGGACGCGGTACTGCCTGGTTGGGCTGGTCGTGATGGGGTTGGCGGCGGTGGCTCAGGCGGGCGCGCCGAGGCCGCGACGGCGCCCGAAGCCTGTCCTGCCCATGCCGGGCACGACCATCCTGACCGAGGGCTTCGAGCAGGGCCTCGGCGACTGGACGATGACGCCGGCCGGCGTCTTCTCCCTGGCCACGGATCCCAAGGCCGCCCACGCCGGCCGCGGCTGCGTGACCAGCAAGGTGGACGGCGACCGCAAGGCCAACTTCCTCGAGCGCGTCCTGTCGTTCAACCCCACGAGCATCTTCCGCTTCGAGTGTTGGGCACGCGCGAGCCATCCCGAGGGCAAGCTCGTGCTGTGGCGGCGCCAGGGCGCGAAGCGCTCGATGATGGGCTCGTGGCCGGACGTGGGCAAGCGTTGGCGCAAGCACGAATGCCAGTTCACGGTCCCCGAGGGCGGGCGGTGGGCGTTCCAGGTCATCGCGCCCTCGTCGCACGGCGCGCCGCCCTGCACGATGTGGGTCGATGACATCCGCCTCGTCGAGACGAAGATGGCGCCCTCCAGCAACCTCACCCAGGACAAGGGCTACGCCCGACAGCCGCTGCTCGCCGCCGACGGCACGGGACAGGTCTGGGCGTCGTGGCTGACCTACCTCGACGGTGCGGATGTGCTGATGACGGGGCGCATCGACGCCCAGGGCGAGCAGTACCGCCTCGCCGACCCTCGACGCGCGCGAACGCCGAAGGGCGCCTACCTGCTCGGCGCCGGGCTCGTGGGCGCTCGCCAGGGCGCCCACCTCGTCTACGCCTGCGAGAGCCAGGGCAACTGGGACGTCTACGCGAGCCTGTTCGGCGGCGAGGGCGTGGCAGAGCCCGTGCGCATCACCCGCGATGCGGCCGTGGACGCGAGGCCGGCCGCCGCGCTCCTCGGCGGGAAGCTGTGGGTCGCCTGGGAGAGCAACCGCGACGGGGCGCGCCAGGTCTACGTCAGCCCCGCCGACGCGCCGAGGCCGCTGCGCGCCTCGCAGCCCGACGTCAACAGCTACGAGCCTGCCATCGCCGCCCACAAGGGCGCGCTCTGGCTCGCATGGCACGCCTACCGCGACGGCAACTACGATATCTACGGGCGCGCGCTCGAGGCAGGCGGCGCGCTCGGCCCCATCGTCCGCCTCACCCGCGATACCCAGGTCGATCGCCACCCGCGCCTGCTGTCGTGCCGCCACGGCCTGTGGATCGCCTGGCAGCGCGAGCTCATGGCCACGGGCCCCGTCAAGACGACGCGCGACTACCGCACCGGCGTCATCCGCAGCCGGGAGACCTGGCTGTGCCGCTGGGCCGCCTCAGGCCTCGAGGCCGCCGCCGGCCTGGGCACGACCATCCTGCCTCAGCGGACCGAAGTGCCCACCCTCGCCGCCGACGCGCGCGGCCGCATCTGGGTGACCGCCCGGCGCGGCCGAGGCCAGAACCTCGGCTGGGACAGCGTCCTCCAGTGCTTTGCCGGCGGCGGATGGGGCGAGCCGCGCCACCTCTCGACCAGCGTCGGCTGGGACGACCCCGCGGCCATCGCCATCGCCGGCGACCGCGCGCTCGTCGCCTACCAGGTCGGCCGCACACCTGTCTTCCGCACGGCCGAGGAATCCGTCAACGCCAAGAGCGCCATCTACCTCACCAGCATCCCGCTGAGCGCGGCGCCGCAGGCCTCCACGCCGACCACCGAGACCTTCGAGGAGTCGACCGAGCCGCATCGCCTCGCACTCCTGCGCAAGCAGCTCGGCGAGGAAAGCCCCAGCCGCACCATCACCTACCAGGGCCGCAAGCTGGCCCTCTACTGGGGCGACCTCCACGAGCATACCTCCATCTCCATCTGCAACCGTTGGGGCGACACCAGCCCCGACGACAACTACGCCAACGAGCGCGACATCGTCAACGCCGACTTCTCCGCCATGACCGACCACGGCTACAACTTCAACGCCGCACTCTGGCACCACATGGCCAAGATCAACCGCATCAACCACGACCCAGGCCGCTTCGTCACCTTCCTCGCCGAGGAATGGACCTCCACCACCGAGAAATACAGCGACAAGTACCCCGAGGGCTACTACGGCCACCGGAACCTCATCCTCGCCGACCCCTACTTCCCCCGCTGGTACAACGCCAGGGACGACAGCACCCCCCAGCAGATCTGGGACGACCTGCGCAAGCGCAAAGCCAACTTCGTCCACATCCCCCACCAGCTCGCCGACACGGGCAACGTGCCCGTGGACTGGGGCTACGCCGACAAGGTCGCGCAGCCCGTCGCCGAGATCTTCCAGGCGCGCCAGAGCTACGAGTACGACGGCTGCCCCCGCCAGGCAGGGCGCTCGATGAAAGGGCACTTCATCCAGGACGCCTGGGCCAAGGGCATCGTCATCGGCGTCATCGCCAGCCCCGACCACGGCGGCGGCCAGGGCAAGGCCGCCATCTTCGCGCCCGAGCTCACCCGCGAGGCCCTGCTCGACGCCCTCCGCGCACGACGCTGCTACGGCACCACCGCCGCGCGCATCTTCCTCGACGTCCGGGTCAACGGCCACCTCATGGGCGAGGAGATCGACGTCAGGAAGGACGAGCCCATCATCGTGACGGCCAAGGCTATCGGCGCCGGCGACATCGACCGCATCGAGCTCTGCCGCAGCAACCAGTTCATCTACAACAGGCCAGGGCGGGGCCGCGACGCCGCGTTCACCTTCACCGACCTCAAGCCGCTCGACGGCACCAGCTACTACTACGTCCGCGTCCAGCAAGAGGATGGCGAGCTCGCCTGGACCTCGCCCGTCTGGGTCACCCGCAAGTAGGCGCGCGGCTGTGGCGTGCGCCACAAGAGCCTGTTAGAGAATCGGAGGGGACCCTGTCGAGAGGGGAGGGCGAAGCTCCCGCTGAGCCGCAGA
>CBFDBL010000617.1:0-4085 GCA_965603035.1 uncultured bacterium | reverse complement strand
TAGTACTCGGTGTCGGAGAAGTCCACGGCGTCTCCGCAGTGGTAGTAGCGGTGGACCGACAGGTGGTCGAGCATCCGCAGGTCGGCGAGGGTGTCGAGAAACTTGCGGTTCCACTCGTGCCCGGTGTGGCCGCAGGCGACGAGCTCGATGGGCGTGGCTGAGCGGCCGCGCAGGTAGCAGGCGAAGCGGCGGTACTCGCGGGCGTAGTCGTCGGGAGCGAAGCGTCCGCCGCAGCCCCAGTTCTCGTTGCCCACGCCCCAGTAGCGCACGGCGAACGGCTCGGGGCAGCCGTTCAGGCCGCGTTCCTGCGCGCGGGCCGTGTTGGCCGAGCAGTTGCAGTACTCGACCCAGGCCGCGGCCTCCTCGGGCGTGCCCGAGCCGACGTTCAGGCAGATGTAGGGCGCGGCGCCGACCTGGCGGCACAGGTCGATGAACTCGTGGGTGCCGAACTCGTTGCTCTCCTCGTCGTGCCACCAGACGTTGAGGCGGCGGGGCCGCTCGTCGCGCGGGCCCACGCCGTCGCGCCAGTGGTAGTCGTCGGCGAAGCAGCCGCCCGGCCAGCGGATGACCGGTGCCTGAAGCTTGCGGAGAGCATCCACCGTGTCGGTGCGTATCCCGCGCGTATTCGCGATCGCCGAGTCCTCGCCGACCCACAGGCCCTCGTAGATGCACCGGCCCAGGTGCTCGGCGAAGTGCCCGTAGAGCATCGGGCTGATCGTCCCGATCCGATCGTCCAGCCGCACTGTGAGCTTCGCCATCGCTCGCCTCCTCGCGCCAGGGGATCCGAACCGCACGAGGCCACTATAGTCGCGGGACCGCGAGCGAGTCAAGCCCCTGCGCCGCGCGAACGTCGGTCGACCGATCAGAGGATTACGGAGTTGTTGAAGTCCGTAATCCTTGTGCGGTGGGGCTCGTGGAGGCGAGAGGGCGAGGGTGGCCGGGATGGATGGCTCGGGCGGTGGCTCGTCGGACGCGGTCGCACGGGATTGCATCGGGGTGGGCGATGTCTATAATGCGGGCACCCTCTGCACAGGAGCGGGCCATGTTCATCGACATCCACGTCCACTCGACTCAGCGCGGCGACGGGCCGCACCGCGGCAACGGCGAGACGTACGCGACCCCCGAACAGCTCATCGCCGTCTTCGACCTGCGCGGCATCGACAAGGCCGTCATCCTGCCCTCCGCCAGTCCCGAATGCGGGCACCATCCCCTGTCGGTGGACGGATGCCTCGACATCGTCGCACGCTACCCCGACCGCTTCATCCCCTTCTGCAACGTCGATCCCAGGATGCTGACGAACTCGCCCGAGGCCGACTTCACGCCCATGCTGGCCTTCTACAAGAGCGTCGGCTGCAAGGGCGTGGGCGAGCTGACGGCGAACCTGCCCTTCGACGACCCGCGGTGCTGGAACCTGTTCCGCCACGTCGAGGCCGCCGGCTTGCCGGTCACCTTCCACGTCGCGACCCAGATCGGCGGGATCTACGGCCTCTACGACGAGCTGGGCCTGCCGCGGCTCGAGGCGACCCTCCGCGAGTTCCCCGGCCTGACGTGGCTGGGCCACTCGCAGGCCTTCTGGAGCGAGATCGGCGGCGAGGTGACCGAGGCGACCCGCGGCGGCTACCCGAAGGGGCCGGTGGCGGACGGGGGCCGCGTGGTCGCGCTCCTGCGCGAGTACCCCAACTTGTGCGGCGACCTGTCGGCGAACAGCGGCTGCAACGCGGTGAGCCGCGACCCCGCCTTCGGCCACCGCTTCCTCGAGGAGTTCCAGGACCGTCTGTTCTTCGGGACGGACATCTGCTCGCCGACCACGCCGACACCGCTGGTGGACTTCCTGACCGACGCGGTCGAAGGCGGGCACGTCTCGCGCGGTGCCTTCGAGAAGATCGCGTGGCGGAACGCCGCGCGGCTGCTGGGCCTGGGCGAGCCGATGTAGGAGACAAGCAATGCGAGAGCGCAGGAAGCTCAAGGTCGGCCTCGCGCCGACGCGGCGCGCGCCGTTCCGACACCCCGAGACCTTCGAGCAGAAGCGGCTCATCGAGGCCAAGCTCGCGTCGTGGGGCGTGGATGTCGTGTCCATCGACGGGATCAACGACGAGGGCGTGCTCTTCTGCCGCGAGGACGTGCCCAAGGCGCTCGAGGCCCTGCGAGACGCCGACGCCCTGTTCATCCCCCACGTCAACTTCGGCTGCGAGGACGCCATCAGCCGGCTGGCCCGCGACCTGGGGAAACCGACGCTCCTGTGGGGCCCCAGGGATGCCGCGCCCGGCCCGAACGGCGAGCGGCCGCGCGACACCCAGTGCGGGCTGTTCGCCACGAGCAAGGTGCTGCGGCGGATGGGCGTGCCGTTCTCGTACATCGTCAACTCACGGGTGGACAGCGCGGTGTTCGAGCGGGGCTTCCGCAACTTCCTGGGCGCGGCGGCCGCGGCGAACGCCTTCCGCGGCGCGCGCATCGGCCAGGTGAGCACGCGGCCCACGGCCTTCTGGACGATGATGATCAACGAGGGCGAGCTGCTCGAGCGCTGGGGCATCGAGGTCGTGCCCCCGCGCAGGACAGGCTCGACGGGAGCGAGGACGCCGTCGAGGCCGAGGCCGACGCGATCTGCGCCCGCTTCGAGGTCGGCGACGTGGACCCCGCGGCCATCGCGCGCATGGCCGCGCTCAAGCTCGCCATCCTCGAGTGGGTCGAGCGCGAGGCGCTCGATGCCGTCGCCCTCCAGTGCTGGACGGCGATCCAGGATGCCTTCGGGCTCTTCCCCTGCTTCGTGCACGGCCTGGTGACCGACGAGGGGGTGCCCGTGGCGTGCGAGACGGAAGTCCACGGCGCGCTGTGCGCCCGGATGGTGCAGGAGGCGGTCGGCGGCGCGACGAGGCCCTTCTTCGCCGACCTGACCATCCGCCACCCCGACGACGAGAACGGCGAGCTGCTGTGGCACTGCGGCCCCGTCCCCGCGAGCCTGGCGGTCGAGGACGCGCCGTGCAGGATCTCGCCGCATCACGGCGGGCCGCCGGCCGTCGGCGAGTGGCAGATCCGGGGCGGCCCCATCACCGTCGCGCGCTTCGACGGCGACCACGGCGACTACCAGCTCCTCATCGGCCACGCCGAGGGCACGACCGGCCCCTACACGTTCGGCACCTACGTGTGGATCAAGGTGGGCGACTGGCCGCTGTGGGAGGAGCGGCTGATCCGCGGCCCCTACGTCCACCACGTCGTCGGCGTGCACGGCCACATCGCGCCCGTGCTCTACGAGGCCTGCCGCTTCCTCGGCATCGCGCCCGACTGCGTTGAGCCGACCGAGCCCGAGATCCAGGCCTGGCTGCGGGGAGCGTGAAGCCTGCGCCGAGGACCACGGGGGAGGCGCGACTGCGAGTCCTCCCGACCCCGAGGCTGGTTCCAGGTTCCGGGTTCCAGGTTTCGGGCGCCGAGCCGAAGCGGTCTTCTCCGTCCCGGAACCCGGAACCTGGAACCCGGAACCGCTCCCCCTGCGCTGTGGCCGCGCACAGGCGCAGGCCCGTTACCACACGCAGTTGCAGGTCTGCCGGGCGGGGTCGAGTCCGCTGGCGGCCCAGACCTCGGGCTCCTCGAGGCAGAGGCCGATGGGCACGGCGTGGTCGTGGCGGCGGACGGCGGCGATGAGGTGGCGGTAGAAGGCGATGCGGAGGGAGCGGGGGAAGCGGAGGCGGCCGTCGGGCGAGGGCTTGGGGTCGATGTGTCGGGCGATGAGGTTGTCGGTGCCGAGGGCGCGGGCGGTGAGGGCGAGGGCGCCGCGATAGCTGCATAGGCCGCCAAGGGTGATCCGCTGCGGCCGCACAGCCGCGAATAGCTGCTCGACCAGCTCCGCGTAGTGACGCTCCCAGCCGTCGACGGGCAGGATGGGCATGAGGATGAAGCGGACGGGATAGCCCGCCTGGGCGCAGCGCCGCGCGGCGTCGAGCCGGCGTGCGAGCGGGGGCGCCGAGCCCTCGAACTCGCGGCAGACGGCGCCGGGGTTGACGCTCCACGAGACGACGCTGTGGCCGCGGTGGTCGAGTTCGAGCAGGTTCGCGACGGCATCGCTCTTGGTGAGCATCACGAGGCGGGCGTGG
>CBFDBL010000616.1:0-4089 GCA_965603035.1 uncultured bacterium | reverse complement strand
ACTCCCTCTCCCTCTGGGAGAGGGCGGGGGTGAGGGAGAACAGGAGCATGCTCCCACTGCGGGGCGCCCCCCTCACATCACTCGCGACGGATGGAGTAAGGAGGAGATGGCTTTCTCGCGGGATGTGGACATCCCGCCTGCAAGTCGCGAGCTGGCCCGTGCCCTCCCCGTCGCGCGCCACGCCGTCCGCCCCTTCGTCATTCGGGCTCCGTCATTCACTCGTCATTGGTCATTCGGCATTCGTCATTCCACGCCGCCCAGCTCAACCAGACGCAGGTCCGACAGCTCGGCGATGGTGTGGAAGTCGCGGCCCCGCTCGGCGAGGGCCACGTCGTTGACGATGGCGCAGGCCGCGATGATGCAGTCCACGGTGTTCCGGATCGTCCTGCCCCGCGCCCGCGCGGCGCGATAGATGTCGGCGGCCAGCACGTACGCCTCACGGTCTGTGGGGATATAGGGGAGGCGATCCAGCGTGCGCATGACCCGGCGGCGCTCCGCGGCACGAACAGGCATACCCTCCCCGCTCGTCCCTACGCTCCGCGGGGGGACGCCCGAGCCGCCGCTCCGCGGCACGAACAGGCATAGACCCACGACGAGCCGCGGAGCGTAGGGACGAGCGCGTAATGGTGCCCCATGAAGCGACGCCGCCGGGCTGCTTGCCCGGCGGCGCCGCGTGTGCGATCCTGCGATGGGCGCGGCCGCGGTCAGACGGCGCGGCCCCCGGTGCCCTTGGCGGTCTTGGCGCCCTTGCGGGCCTTCTCGGCGGGACGGAGCGCGCGCACGGCCTTGCCGACGGTCCAGATCTCCTTGCTGCCGAGCTTCTCGAGCTCCTTGTGCAGCTTGTCCTGGTAGTCGGGCCGGCCGAGCGAGCGGATGACCCGGGCCGTCTCCTTGCCGCCCTTGACTCTGTCGTAGAGCTCGCGGAAGAGCGGGGCCACGGCCTTCTTGAACTTCGGCGCCCAGTCGAGCGCGCCGCGCTGCGCCGTGGACGAGCAGTTGGCGTACATCCACTCCATCCCGCTCTCGTCCACCAGGCGGATGAGGCTCTGGGTCAGCTCCTCGCAGGTCTCGTTGAAGGCCTCGCTCGGCGAGTGGCCCCGTCGGCGCAGCTCGTTGAACTGCGCTTCCATCACGCCGGCCAGCGCACCCATCAGGATGCCCCGCTCGCCCGTCAGGTCGCTGTAGACCTCGTGCTTGAAGGTGGTGCGGAACAGGTAGCCCGAGCCGATGGCGATGCCGATCGCCAGCACCCGCTCCTCCGCGCGGCCCGTGAAGTCCTGCTCCACCGCATACGACGAGTTGATCCCCGCGCCGCTCAGGAAGTTCCGCCGCACGCTCGTGCCCGACCCCTTCGGCGCCACCAGGATCACGTCGATGTTCCCAGGCGGCACGATGCCCGTCTGGTCCTGGTAGGTGATGCCGAACCCGTGGCTGAAGTAGAGCGCGTCGCCGTCCTCGAGGCGCGGCTCGATCAGGGGCCACACCTTCGGCATCGCGGCGTCGCTGACCAGGAACTTGATGATGGTGCCGCGCTCGGCCGCCTCCTCGATGTCGAAGAGATCCTTCCCAGGCTTCCAGCCGTCGGCGACCGCGCGCTTCCAGTCGGTCCGGAACCTCTTGCTCTGGCCGACGATGATGTTCCCGATCCCGTTGTCGCGCATGTTGAGCGCCTGCGCGGGCCCCTGCACGCCGTAGCCGATGACGGCGATCGTCTCCTTCTTGAGGATGCGGCGCGCCTTGGAGATGGGAAACTCCTTGCGCGTCACGACCGTCTCCGTCACCTTGCCGAACTTGATCTTCGCCATCGCTTCGACCCCCTGCCAAATGCCCGTGGCGGCGTCGGTGACGCTCACCGATGCACCGACCGCTTGAGGAATGCCTCGAGGCGCTCCAGGAGGCCCATCTGCTCCGAGATGGCCCTCTTGAGCCGCGCCGTCTTTTCCTGGAGGACCGCCACCTGCTTCCTGCTCAGCGGGATGCGCTTCGCCGCGCGCCGCGGGGTGCCGTCGGCGTCGAAGAGCACCTTCTTGAGCGCCATGACCTGGCGGATCTCCTCGAGCGAGAAGCCGAGCTGCTTGAGCTGCTGGATGTGCCGCACCAGCGTGACGTGGAACTCGGTGTAGCGCCGCTGCGAGCCCGCCTTGAGCGGCTCGATCAGGCCGCTCTCCTCGTAGTAGCGCAGGGTGCGTGCCGTCACGCCCGCCTGCTCGGCGGCCCGACCGATCTTCAGCAGCGGCTTCTCGTGCGTCCGCGTCACGGCCTCGCGCTCCTCCAGCGTCGCGCGGAGTATACCAGAACCTTACGTTCGCGTCAAGGGTAACTTGTTGCCGGGCTCGGCCCGCTACGGCGCCGCGCCCGCGCGGCGCTCGACGAGGCGCAGCAGCGAGCGCGCGGCGGCGTCCTCGGGCCAGCGGTCGAGGTACTCGCGGAGGAGCTGCGCCGCGGGCTCGTGGCGGCCGAGGCGCGAGCGCAGCCGGGCGAGGTAGAGGGCCGCGAGGCGGGCGGAGCGTCCCTCGCCCCGGCGTGCCTGGCCGTAGAGCGACTCGGCAGCGGGCCAGTCCTTGGCGTCCTCGGCCAGGTGGCCGGCCCAGAGGAAGGCCGCGGCGTCGGCCTGGCCGCCCTCGATGAGGCGTCGCAGCGCGTCGCGCGCCTTGTCGGCCTCGCCCCGGCGCAGGGCGAGCCGGGCCGCGGCGAGCCGCATCGAGCGCGTCCGCCTGCCCTCGCCCACGCGCGCGAGCCAGGCCGCCAGCGTCGCGTCGTCCTCGCCCATGTCGGCCGCGCTGACGAGCAGGTCGAGCAGGCCGGCGTCCGCGGCGGCGGCCTCGGCGAGCGGGCCTGCCAGCAGTGCCTGGCCGTGGCGGACGACGGAGCGCCAGTCGCCGTCGGCGAGCCGCGCGCCGAGCAGGCGGCGGTGGCGGGCCAGGTCGTCGGGGCCGGCCAGGAGGCTGGCCTCGAGCGCGGCGAGCGCGCCGGCCCCGTCGCCCGCCTGCTGGCGGACGTAGGCGAGCTGCTGCCAGAGCTCGGGCTCGGCGGGCGACTGTCGGAGCAGCAGGTGGAGGGCGCGCGCCGCCGCCTGGTGGTCGCCCTCGCCGAGCCGCAGCGCGAGGTCGAGCCTGCGGAAGCGCCCGTCGGCCGGGAACCGCACGATGCCCTTCTCGGCCAGCAGGCCCCAGAGCCGCCGGTCGTCGAGCTGGCGGGCGGCCTCGGCGTAGAGCAGCAGCAGGTCGGCGGGGCAGGCGTCGGCGTCGGCGAAGCGGCCGAGCAGGTCGGCGGCCTGGCGCCAGCGCTCCTGGCGCGCACACACCTGGGCGAGGCCGAGGCCCGCCGGCGCGAGAGCGGCGTCCATGGCCAGCGCCTTGCGGTAGGCGGCGGCGGCCGGGTCGAGCTTGCCCAGGCGCGCGTGGGCGTGGCCGAGCAGCAGGTGGCGGAGCGCGTGATCGTCGCCTTCGAAGGCCAGCAGACCGTCGAGCGCCTTCTGCGGCTGCTCGGCCGCGAGCGCGGCCTGTGCGGCGTTGAGCGCCTCGGCGAGCGCCGGGGGCAGGACCACGGGCTTCTCGCCGGCGCGCACCGCGGCCGCGAGCGCGAGAGCAACGAGCGCGGCCAGGGGGCGGCGAGCCAGCGACATGGGCTACTCCAGTCGCCACACGAGGCGGAGCGACACGGTGGCAGGCACGGGCCTGCCGTCGCGGAGCGCGGGCTGGAAGCGCAGGGCGCGGCCGACCCGCGCGGCGGCGTGGTCGAAGACCCCGGGCGGCGCGCTGTCGAGGACCCGGACGTCGGCGACGGAGCCGTCGGTGGCGATGGTGATGCGGATCGTCGTGCGGCCTGTGACGCCGCGCATGCGGGCTCGGCGAGGGTAGTAGGCCGAGAGGTCGGGCGGCTCGATGACCGCGGGGTTGCGGTCGGGCCCGCGTCGTGGCGCGGGCTTGGGCTCGGGCTTGGGCTTCGGCGCGGGCCGCGGCTTGGGCTTCGGCGGCTTGGGCGGCGGGGGCTGGACGGGCGGCGGCTCGGGCGGCGGCGGCGGGAGGACGATCTCGGCCTCGAAGGCCGGGGTGTCCGTCGTGAGCGGGACGACGAGCTGGAGCCGCG
>CBFDBL010000615.1:0-4101 GCA_965603035.1 uncultured bacterium | reverse complement strand
GGGGCTGGGTCGCCACCGTCGGCGGCGTGCTCTACGGCTCGCGGACCGCGACGCGCCGCTCGGGCGACTGCGTGTTCGCCCGCGACGTCGCCACGGGCAAGCTGCTGTGGCAGCACGAGGGCAAGAGCATCCCGCAGGGCGCCCTGGTCGTCGGCGGCGGGCGCCTTCTCCTCGCCACGAGCAGCGTGAGCGACGCCCAGCGCGACCAGGCCCTCCAGGAGCTCGCCGCCGCCTCGCGCCGCGCCGACAAGGCCGAACGCGCCGCCATCGAGAAGCGGCTCAAGGCCGCCATCGTCCAGCTCGTCGTCTGCCTCGACGCGAGGACGGGCGAGCGGCTGTGGCAGAAGCCGCTCGAGCTGTCGGCCTGCAACTCGGGCGCCTACTGGAGCTCGCTGGGCGCCATCGTCAGCCGCGACGTGCTCGTGCTCTTCGGCATCTTCTCCGACGGCCACTACTGGCGCCAGTTCTTCGCCGGCCAGTTCAACCAGCGGCAGGTCGTCGCCCTGTCGGCCACCGACGGCCACAGGCTGTGGTCGAAGAACATCGGCTACCGCGTGCGCCCGATCGTGGTCGGCGACACGCTGCACGCCGAGCCGTGGGCCTTCGACCTGCGGACGGGGCAGCAGAAGATGCGGACCCACCCCGTCACGGGCCGCGAGGAGACCTGGCAGTTCGCACGGCCCGGCCACCACTGCGGCGCGCCCGCCGCCTGCCCCAACGTCATGCTCTTCCGCAGCTACACCCTCGCGTGGTACGACCTGGTGGGCGACTACGGCACCCAGCACTTCGGCGCGCTGCGGCCCGGGTGCTGGATCAACTTCATTCCCGCCAACGGCCTGCTGCTCGTGCCCGAGGCCAGCTCGGGCTGCCTGTGTCCCTTCCCCAACATGTGCACCGTCGTCTTCAAGCACCGCGACGAGAGCCGCCAGTGGGCCTACTTCAGCCAGCCGGGCCCGCTGACGCCGGTGAAGCGCCTCGCGCTCAACCTCGGCGCCCCCGGCGATCGCAGGGACCCCGCGGGCACGCTGTGGCTCGGCTACCCGCGGCCCGGCGGCTCGCTCGTCCTGCGCTTCAAGGTCGCCCTGTCGTACTTCCCAGGCTGGAGCACGTTCCGCCACGACCCTGCGAAGCTCGAGGTCGCGGGCACCGACGCGCCGTGGGTGTTCCGCTCGGGCATTCGCGGTCTCAGGAAGTGCGAGATCCCGCTGATGGGCGCCGAGGACGGCACCGCGCGGTTCACCGTGCGGCTGGCCTTCGCCGACCTCGACCAGGGCGAGCCGGGGGCTCGCGTGTTCGACATCAAGCTCCAGGGCAAGGTCGTGGCCGAGGGCTTCGACGTCGCCGCGGCGGCCGGCGGCCAGAGCAAGGCTGTCGTCAAGGAGTTCCAGGGCGTCGAGTGCGACGGCAAGCTCACCATCGAGCTGGTGGCGAAGGCGGCGAAGCCCGAGGCCCATCAGCTCCCGATCCTCCAGGGTGTGGACATCGAGCGCGAGCAGGTCGTGGGCCTCGGCTTCGCCGTCCCGTCGTTCGTGCTCAACGACCTCGAGCCCGAGCAGGCGGGCGAGGTGCGCATCGCCAATCACAAGGACGGCGACTTTGTGGGCACGCTGCGCATCGAGTCGCCTGGCGGCTTCGCCGTGACGCCGGCCGCGATGCCTGTGAAGCTGGCCTCCGGGGAGCGGACGGCCGTGCCGCTCAAGGCGGTCGTCGCGAAGAAGGGTGAGCGGGGCACGTACGGCGCGGCCATCCGGCTCCTGCGGCGGGACGGCGCCGTCGAGTGTGAGCGGAAGGCGACCATCGAGTACCTCGGCGCCTTCAGCCGCGCGGTCATCAAGGTCGCCGAGGACGCTTACGTGGGCAAGGGCTTCGCCACCCAGAACCGCGGCACGACGACCAACCTGCTCGTGGACGGCGGCGACGCCCAGATGGGCGACCAGAGCCATCACATTGCCTACCTCAAGTTCCCCATCGACGTCCCCGGCACGATCGCGTCCGCGACGGTCCGGCTCTACAACGCCGGCAACCCGACGGGCGACTCGGGCCGTCTCTGCCTCGTCACCGACCCCTGGCGCGAGAAGGCCGTCACCTACGACAACCGCCCGAAGCCCGGGCAGGAGCTCGCCCGCATCGGCCGCGTCGCCGAGGAGCAGATCGTCGAGCTCACGCTCGACCCGGCGATCCTCGCGGGCAGGAAGGCGCTGAGCCTCGTCATCGACCCCACGAGCTGCGACGGCGTGGACTACACCGCGCGCGAGGGGCGCCGCCCCGCCGAGCTTGTGGTAGAATACCGGAAGTGACCCAGGCAAGACTCGCTGCTCGGAGGACGGCACGCCGAGATGATCCGAACGCTTGCCCTCGCCGTTGGGCTCGCCTTGGCCAGCGCGTCCGCCCTGGCCGGCGACCCGCCCTATTACACGAAGAAAGCCACTTGGCACGCGACGCTGCGGGCCTCCCACGAGGCGCTGGCCGCGCAGCGGGGCAGGGCGCCGCGGCGCGTGCTCCTGCCCGACCTCGGCCGCACGCCGTTCACCCTCATGGCCTGGGTGCGCACCACCCGCGGCGGCACGATCCTCGCCAAGGCGCCCGCGAGCGGCAGATGGGCGGCCGGGGGCAAGACCTTCTTTATCCGCGGCGGCCGGCTCGCCTACGACGTCGGCTGGGTCGGTGTCGTCCAGGGCCGGACCGCGGTCGCCGACGGCAAGTGGCACCACGCCGCGGTCACCCGCCAGCGCGAGCTGCGCTTCTACGTCGATGGCCAGCTCGACGCGACCGGGCGGCTCGACTTCCCGCCCGACGGGCGCGACCACGTGCCGAAGATCGGCTACACCTCCACCAACTTCCCCGCCCCGAGCGGCTTCCAGGGCGACCTCGACGATCTGCGCGTGTATGCCCGCGAGCTGCCGGCCGTCGAGATCCGCAGGCACTTCGAGCAGCGGCAGCCGGCCCACGGCAACGGTCTGGTCGGCTGCTGGCCCTTCGACGGCGACGGCGCCGACGCCTCGGGCAGCGGCAACCACGTGGCCGACGTGCGCGGCGCGAGCTTCGTCGATGGCAAGGTGGGCAAGGCCGTGCGGCTCGGCGGCCGCGCCGGCCTGCTGCCACCAGTCGGCGGCCGGGACCGCGGCGCGGGGCTCTGGCGCTTCGTCGAGCGCGACTTCGCCGACCCCGACTCGCGCCAGCAGATGGCCTGGGAGCGCGGCGACGGCATCTGGGCCGGCGGCCCGGCCACACTCACCACGCCCGAGCTGGCGCGACGCTATGCCGCCGCCGTCCAGCGCCCCACGAGCCTCGCCCGCCAGGCCCGCGAGCTGGCGGCACGCGCGACCGCCGCAGCCGACCTCGAGCAGATGCGGAGCCTCTACCTGACGTCGCGGCGCTACGCCCAGGCCCTCGAGCACGTCGCCGCCTACGACCTCGACGGCCTCCGACACACGATCCACGATCTCCACGGCGACACGCCACAGCGCGCCGCGCTGCTCGCCCGACTCGATGCCCTCGAGGCCCAGGCCGCAGGGTGGGCGGGCGGCAAGAGCACCCCTCAGGAGCTGGTGGCCTGGACGCGGAAGCACGACGCCCTTCGGCGCGAGGCGCTCATCGCCCGCAACCCGCTGCTCGACTTCGACGAGCTCGTCTTCGTCAGGCGCTACACCTACAGCTCCAACCACTACTACACCGAGTTCATCAACAGCAGTTGGCAGCCCGGCGGCAACCTGTGCGTGCTCAACCTGCGCGAGGGCACGGTGCGCGAGCTGTGCCCCTCGCTCGAGGGCGGGGTGTTCGAGCGGTTCGACGTCTCCTTCGACGCGCGGCGCGTCGTCTTCGCCTGGAAGCGCGCCCACCAGGAGGGCTATCGCATCTACGAGGTGAACGTGGACGGCACCGGCCTCCGCCAGCTCACCTTCCCCCAGAAGAACGAGAAGTGGCTCGTCGAGCACTACCGCGCGCGCGCCCACTACCACCACGGCACCGACGACATGCAGCCCTGCTACCTGGCCGACGGCGGCATCGCCTTCATCTCCACGCGCGGCCAGTACGGGATCCTCTGCGACGCCCCCGACGACGTCACCACCACCGTGCTCTACCGCATGGACGCCGACGGCG
>CBFDBL010000614.1:0-4103 GCA_965603035.1 uncultured bacterium | reverse complement strand
CGTCGGCCCACTCGCCTGTCCACCGCAGGTAGTCGGCCCTCGGCGCCGTGTCGTCGTACTTCCCGTAGGCGATGCCCAGGTTGTACGGCGGCGACGTCACCACGACGTCCACACTGCCTGGCTCGACGTGCGTGCGCATGCCCGCGAGGCAGTCCTCACCGTGCACACACACGCGCCGCTCGCCCACTCGCCACTGGTGCTCCATATGGCTGCCCTGTTCCTCGCCGCCGGGTCCCGCGTCCCTGGTGCGTCGAACGTATCGGGGTGCCCGCGCGCTGTCAAGTGGCGCCGGCGGCGCGGCGAGCGCTCGGCCGTGGCGGCGGGTGGGGCGATTTGCTAGACTGACGGGCCGTGGGCCGGGCGTGCCGGCCCGGGGCCGGGGACTGGGGAGCGAGGTAGCGAGGAAGCGCGCGATGAGCGAGCGGACGAGTCGGCGGGGATTCCTGAAGGCGTCGGCGGGTGCGGCGGCTTGCGCGTTCGGGCCGTTTGCGGTGGCGGCGAAGGCGAAGCGGCCGACGACCCGGCTCGACGCGCCGACCGGGGCGATCGGCGTCGGCGGGCGCGGCAGCGGCATCGGCAAGCAGCTCGCCGGGTGCAGCCGCATGGTCGCCGTGTGCGACGTGGACGCCAAGCACGCCGCGCGCTTCAAGGGCGGCGCCGACATGCAGATCTACAAGGACTACCGCGAGCTGCTCGACCGCAAGGACATCCGGGCCGTGACCGTCGGCACCCCCGACCACTGGCACACGCCCGTCGTGCTCTACGCCCTCGAGGCGGGCAAGGACGTCTACTGCGAGAAGCCGCTGACCCTGACCGTGGACGAGGGGAAGATGCTGTGCCGGGCGGTGAAGGCGACGCGCCGGGTCCTCCAGGTCGGCACGCAGCAGCGGACGGCGTATCGGCTGAACTTCCTGCGCGCGATCGTGCTCGCGCAGTCGGGCCGGCTCGGGAAGGTCCAGCGCGTGACGTGCTCGATCGGCGGCGGGCCGAACTCGCCGAGCTTCCCGACGTCGGAGCCGCCGGCGGAGCTGGACTGGGACCTCTGGCTCGGCCAGGCGCCCGAGGTGCCCTACACCCGCCAGCGCTGCCACGGCACGTTCCGCTGGTGGTACGAGTACTCGGGCGGGAAGCTCACCGACTGGGGCGCGCACCACGTGGACATCGCGCAGTGGGCCATCGGCATGCAGCGCAGCGGCCCGACGACGGTCGCCTGCCTCGCCAGGAAGATGCCCGACAACGCGACCCGCAACGGCTACAACACCGCCGTGCAGTTCAAGGTCCGCTGCCTCTTCCCCAACGGGGTCGAGATGATCGTGCAGCACGAGGGCAACGGCATCGAGATCGTGGGGAGCCGGGGCAAGCTGTTCGTCAGCCGCCGCGCCTACAAGGGCGACGTGGTCGAGGCGATCGGCAAGTCGAGCAAGGGCAGCCAGTGGCTCGACCGCGAGGTGCGCAAGCTCTTCGCCGGCCGCACGCCGAAGGACCACATGGACAACTTCCTCGACGCCGTGCGCGACCGCAAGCTGCCGATGAGCGACGTGTTCACCCACCACCGCGCACTCACGACCTGCCACCTGTGCAACATCGCGATCCGCACGGGACGCACGATCCGCTGGAACCCCGAGACGGAGCTGGCCGTCGGCGACGACGACATCAACCGCCGCTGGCTGCGCCGCGTGCCGCGCAAGGGCTACGAGTTCGGCGTCTGACCGCATGGCGCCGGGCTGGCGAGGGCCACGCGGCCTACGGGCATTGCAGCCGTAACGGCGCGACGGGCCAGCTCGCGGCTTGTAGGCGCGGCGTCTCCGCCCCGCGAGACGGTTCCCTTCCTTCTCCCTATCGGCCGCGAGCGACCGCCCCTGTCTTCGAGCCACGAGCAGATGAGGAACGCGGGCAGTGCGCGCGACATGTCGTCTCGCGGGATGTGGACATCCCCGCCTACAGCCCGCGGGATGTGGACATCCCGCCTACAGCCCGCGGGATGTGGACATCCCGCCTACAGCCGCGAGAGCCGTCTGAGAGCCCTCGTGCGGCTGTGGTCGTACCCAGGCTAGGCCTTGGCCCGGCGGTACTGCTCGTAGGTGCCGAGGGCGACGGACTTGTCGCCTGGCGCGACGGAACAGACGAGCTGGACCTCGGCGCCGGGCTTGCTGGCGAGGAAGGCCTCGACCTCGTCGACGGGCATCGCCCACGAGAAGATGCCGGCGGAGACGACGGCGGCGACGGTGTCGCGCAGGGCCATCGCCGCGGCGGCATCGACGGCGCCGAGCAGGTCGGTCCCGATCTCGCGGGCCGCCATCTTGCCCTCTACCCATTGGCGCAGCGCGTCCTTCACGGTCTCGGCCTCGAGCTCGACGGCGTCGTCGTCGGACCACTGGACGAGCGCGCGCCCGCGCTTCGGCCACCACACGAGCGAGGGGAGATTGACGTCGGTGACGTACGCCTCGCCTCGCACGAACGCGATGGCGTGGTGGCTGCAATCGCCGTCCGCCGCGACCGCCTCGCGCTGGCGCGCGTAGGGCGCCGGGCCGCCGTCGACGAGCAGGAAGCCCAGGTCCTGCCGCTCCGCCGAGAGCACCTTGTTGAGTGCCCTGGCCGCGATCTTGCGGACGTGGGGGTTGTCGTCGCTGAGGGTCTCGACGAGCGGCACGAGGGCTCGCTCGTCGGCCCTGTCCCCGAGCGCGGATGCCGCGGCGCGGCGCACGCGTGGGTCCGCGTCGCCGAGGCAGCGGATGAGGGCGTCGGGGATGCGCGGGTCCTCCGCCGCTCGGACTCCCTTGACGGCGGCGGCGCGCACGCCGGGTTCGGGGTCGTCGAGGACCTCGAAGAGGGCCTCGGCGGCCCGGCCCGCGAATTGCGGGCTCGCGAGCGTCTCGGCAGCCGCCTTGCGCACGGCCTCGCTCGGGTCCTGGAGCGCGCGGGTGAGCGGCGCGGTCGCGCCCGCCTCGGGGGCCTCGCCGCGCCAGCCGAGCACCTCGGCGGCGCCGGCGCGCAGCTCGGCCGACTCGTCGCCCAGGGCCTCGATGAGCAGCTTGCATAGGTTCCTGTCCTTCGTGTCCCGCACGGCCTTGGCCGCGGCGTCGCGCACCTGCGCCTGGCCGTCGCCCATCGCGCGGATGAGCGGGGCCGTCGCTCGCGGGTCGCCGAGCTCGCCCAGAACCGCGACGGCGCCCAGCCGCACGGCGGGCGCGTCGCTGGCCAGCGCGTCGGTCAGCGGCTCGACGGTGGTCTCGGGCTTCATGGCCCCCAGCGCCTGCTGGGCGTGCTCGCGGACGCCGGCGTCGTCGTCGCCGAGGGCGGCGAGCAGCGGGCCGACGACGCGGGGGACGCGGAAGCCAGGGTGGCGCAGCGCGGCGGCGGCCGCTCTGCGCACCTCGGTGTCGCGGTCCTCGAGTGCCGCGGCGACGCCGCGGACGACGCGGTCGTCGCGCACGCGCCGGAGCGCGTGCACCGCGCCGCTCCGCACCCGGGCGGAGCCGTGGCCCAGCGCCTTGAGCAGCGGGGCGAGGGTGCGGTCGCTGGGCAGCTCCTCGAGGGCGTCGACCGCGTTGCGGCGGACGTCGCGGTCGTCGTCGTCCAATGCCTTGACGAGGGGGCCGACGGCGCGCGGGTCCTTGCGGTTGCAGAGCAGGCGTGCGGCGTCGCGTCGCATGAAGTCGGTGCCGACCTCGAGTGCGCGGATGATGGCGAGGACGGCGCGGGGGTCGTCGCTGGCGCCGAGGCGGCGGATGTCGGCGGTCGGGCCGCCGTCCACGTCGCGCTTCCAGGTCGTCTCGCCGAGCTTCGCGAGCGCCAGGGCGGCGGCCTTGCGCACCTCCTTGTCGCCGTCGCCGAGCGCGCGGATCAGCGGCTCGATGGCGCGCGATGAGCCCAGCGCGCCCAGCCGCTCGGCCGCGGCGCGGCGGGCGCTGGCACTCCCGCTGTTGAGTCGCTTGATCGCCCAGCCAGCCCTCAGGAACCCCAGGGGCATATGCTTCCTCCGTCTCCAGGCGCGAGCCTGTGCGTGTCGGGTGGGAACGGGAGGCCACGGCGGCTGCCCGGCCCCGCAACACATCGCCTCCGCGCGAGTGCGCGCTCACTCGCAGGCCGCCGCCATTATAGGG
>CBFDBL010000613.1:0-4121 GCA_965603035.1 uncultured bacterium | reverse complement strand
CACCCCGCAGGCCAGCGCAGAATGATCCCACACCTCATGAGGTGTGATACATCGAACGCTCCGCCGACCGGCCGCCGGCCAGCCAAGCGACGGTCAGCCGCGGCGCGCAGAAGAGGCGTCTTGCCCCGACCTGTGGCACAGGCTGCCAGCCTGCGCGCCACGGGCAAGATGCCCGTGCCACTGTGCAGGGATGGGGCCACCCATGGCAACAGGGGGTGGCATTGGCGGTCAGCGGGGCGCGGGCGCGGTGGAGCGGCGGCTCTGGAGGATGGTGTGTGCGTGGCGTGCGAGGTGGCCGCGGAGGTCGCGGGCGTATTGGCGGAGGATCTTCTCGCCGAGTCCGTCGCGGTCGCCGCATCGGAAGAGTGCGCGTGCGAGGAAGAGCTCGCGGAGGCTCTCGCGGCGGGTCGTGACGGCGGTCGTGCTGCCCGGGGCGCCGAGCCGGACCGCGTCGTCTACGCTGGTGTGTGCGAAGCCGGTCATGGCGGGCTTGGCGAGCAGGTCGGCGAGGGCCTTGGCGGCCTGCGGCCCGCCGATGCTCTCGAGGGCCATGGCGGCGGCGCGGTGGTGGGAGAAGTCGTGCTCGGCGGCCAGGGTCGCGACCTTGGCCACGATGGCGGGCAGCGCGCGGCGGTCGCGGGTGCGGCCGAGCGCCACGAGCTGGTGGTCGAGCGGGCTCATGGCCGCGCCGAACTGCCCCATCCCGCGGTAGTTCCAGCCCTCGTCCCACTCCGCCGTCCGCTCGACCGCCGCGATGACGGTCTCGATGCCTGTGGTGTCGCGTAGGACGGCGAGGGTGTAGGCGTAGGTGAGCTTGTCGTCGCCCTTTGCCCTGGCGTAGGCCTTGCGGAGCATCGGGAGCGAGCGTTTGGGGTCGGCGAGGATGGGGGCGATCTTCCTGGCGCGGCGGGTGAGGCTGGCGACGGCGTCGGCGATGGCCTTGTCGGGCAGCGGCTTCGAGCCCTTGTCGTCGAGCACGCTCTTGGGCAGGTTGCCGATCTCGACGAGGTGGCGCTGGAGCGCGCGGACGTCGATGGCCCGGACCTCGCCGTTGGACCTTGCGGCCATGGCGGCGGCGGCTCCGGCGGCGTAGCCCTGGTTCTGGATGTCGGGCTGCATGCGGAGCAGTGGCTGTGCGTCGCGGTGGTAGCTGGCGCCGATGCCAGCGACGAGCAGGCCCTCGATGCCCTTGGCGAGCAGGCAGCGCAGCGGCTGGTGCATGAGCAGCCCGCCCGAGCGCGGGTGGGTGAGCATGAAGTAGGGGTCGACGGTGTAGCCGTGGGTGTCGTAGCCGCCGCCGCGTGCCACGGCGATGGTGTCGGGGTAGGTGCGGCGGTTCAGCAGGTCGACGATCGTCACGGTCGCGTCGCCGACGATGCAGCGCCGCTCGCGGGTGTCCACGAGCTGCCCCTGGTCGAAGGCGCGGGGGTACTTGTGCTTGGCGTAGACGAACAGGTGCCAGACGTCCACGAGGTCGGTGTCGTCGGTAATGGTGAAGTCGGTGTTGGTGTAGGTGGCGCCGAGGTTGCGCGGCGGGAGGCCGGTGCCCTGGATGGCCAGCTCGTCGGTGTTGGCGTAGCAGGTCCTGGCGCCGGCGGCGGCCGCGACGTCGGCGTTGCCCGTCGCGTCCACCACCGTGCGGGCCAGCACCACGCCGCGCCCCTCGGGCGTCGCGACCACCACCCCGCGCACCTGGCGCTCGCGCACGAAGGCCCCGCAGCCGAGCGTGCCGAACCAGATGTCCGCACCCGCCTCCAGCAGCTCGCGACGCCACCACTCCATCCGCTCCTCGATCACCCACGACCGCTTGTCGTTGTTCGTCGTCGGCACGGTCGCGGTGAAGCCGATGCGGTTGCCCGCGCAGTATCGCGAGATGGCGCCGAGCGTCCCCACCCCGCCGAGGCCGTGCAGGTACTCGATCACCAGGGTGCGCGCCCCACGCCGCGCCGCCGCGATGCCGGCCGGCGCGCCCGCCGTCCCGCCGCCGACCACCACCACGTCGTAGACGCCCAGCACCGGCACCGCCCGAGCGTCCTGCGGCACCGTCGGCAGCGTCTGCGTCGGGCGCACGCCGACGAGCGTCTCGCGCACCGCGCCCGCCACGGCGGGCCGGCGGGTCGGTTTGCCGCGCAGGCGGACGTCCGCGGGCTTGGCCGTGGCCTTCGCCTCCTCGGCCGCGGCCTTCCCGACACGCGACCCCGCGTCGATCAGCGCCAGCGGCCGCAGCAGCTTCGCCGCCTGCGCACGCGACACGTCCGCGCAACCGCCGAGCACGAGCAGCCGCCCGATGCCCTTCGGCCGGAACGCGCCGAGCGGCAGCGCCGCCACCCCCTCCCACGCGCCCTGTGCCGTCGCCTCACCGTGCATCGGGTCGGGCGGGACCTGGAACAGGCGGTCGGAGGTGAACTGCTGCTCGCGGTGGAAGGTCGCGGTCCGCGCGCGCTGGTCCACGGCGGCCCGCGCCGCGGCGCTCGCGCTCTTGAGGGTCGTGCGGAGGGTGTAGTCGATGACCTGGAACTCTCCGCTCGACGTCTTCGCCGCGTTGGGGAAGGGCCCTCGGAACGGGGGCTCGACGACGCGCGGCGTCACGCCAGGCCCCGTGCGCGGCTCGCCGCCGATGACCGTTCGGTGGAAGGTGTGGACGCCGGCCGGCCACGGTCGGAACGCGGCGCCGGCGCGCCGCGCGACCGTGGCGCGCTCGGTCGCGTCGATGACGACCTTGGCCACCACGGCCTGGCGGCCCGCGCGGTTCGCCATGACGATCCCGCACGGCCGACCCTCGCCGTCGGTCAGCACGTCCGTCGGGTAGCAGCTATAGAGGAATCGGGCGCCCGCCTTCAGCAGTGCGTCGTCGAGCGTCCTCTTGACGTGGAGGGGCCTCGGGGGCGGGGCCGTGCGGAGGGCCGCGGTCTTGCCCTCGCCGAGGATCTCGAGCTCGCCCAGCAGCATGCGCGGCACGCCCTCGGGGCGGGTGACCGCGACGCGGACGTAGCGCGCCGTGGCCCGCGCGGCCAGCGCCACCGCGCAGCACCGGTCGGCCTGGGTGTTCACCGCCTCGCGCTGCGCCCCGTCCATGGTGCCGAGCGGCTGCCAGGCCTTCCCGTCGGCGCTCGCGCTCACGGCGACGGAGGCGACCTGGAAGTTGGTGCCGCCCTCGCCCGAGTCGCGGTGGTAGAAGACGAGGCGCACGCCGCGCACGGCCTGCGGCTTCCCGAGGTCGGCGGTAAGGGTCACGTCGGCGTCGTACTGCACGCTCTGGCGGCCGGCCGAGCCCCAGGCGCCGTCGGTCAGGAGCGACGGCGGCTTCGTGTCCACGTGCCGGTCCCTGCTCGGCTGGTCGGCCTGGTAGGTGAAGCTCAGGGCATTGGGGTCGGGGCCGCCGGCGCCGCCCTCGTCGCCGAAGATCGCCTGTGCGAGCGGCGCGGTCGGCGTCTCGTCCGGCTCGAGCCACAGGCGCAGCGTGGCCGTCATGTCGTCGCCCAGGTAGGGGCGCGGCGCGGCCAGGAACACCGTGGCGCCCGCCTCCGCGGCCGCCGTCGCCGCCGCCACCGCGCCCGTGCTCCCGCCCACGACCACCACGTCCACGTCGTAGGCCACAGGCAGTGCCCGCGCCGACTCGTTCACCATCGGCCGCATCCCGCCGCGCGCCGCCACCGAGGCCACCGCCAACACCGCCGCGACCCAGTACAGGCTCGTCATCGCTCTGTCCTGTCCTTTGTGCTCGGGGCCTCCCGCCGCACAGTATCGCGGAAACGGCGGCGGCCCGCAACCATCGCCGCTCGCCCGCTCCGCGGGAAGCCAAAGCGGCGTCGAGCCGCCGCACTCCAAAGTACTCGCCCCGGGTCTTCCGCCCGCCTCCCGGCGGTCTTCCTCTTCCGTTGAACGTTGGACGTTGAACGTTCCCTCTTCGCCGTTCCCCGCTGGCGGTTGCCTCCCCCCTCGCTCGCTCCGCGAGAAGTGAAAGCGGCGTCGGGACGCCGCACTCCATACAAGAGCCCCGTCTCGTAGATAGCGTCCGGAATCGGCGGCTATGGACTGCGGCGGGGCGGCGCCCCGGTGGGGGGCCGCGGGGCGGCCGAACGAGGCACCAGCAACCCCCCCCACCCCCGCACGAAAACAAC
>CBFDBL010000612.1:0-4122 GCA_965603035.1 uncultured bacterium | reverse complement strand
CTCCGATATCTATCTCTCGCGGTCTTCCTCGTCTCCGTTGAGGGCTGCGCGATCACCTCAGACTACAAGCCTATGGGCGAATGGCGTGGAGATAGGGCTTTCGCCATCGTGTTCGGGCCTCACGATGCCCTCAGACCAGCCCGAAGGCCGACAGAGCGTAGGGCGTGAGCCCTGGGAAAGGGCGCGGCCGACATGTCAAGCCCCGTCAGGGGCGGCAGAAGCCTGCGAAACGGCAGTCTGCCGCCTCCGTCACAGATCTCTTACGCCCCTGAAGGGGCAGTCCTGGGGTGGCGCCGCGATCCCACGACTTACGCCGTGGGCTACGCTCTTCCGCCCGCAAGCGGGCTGGCCCAGCCCTCTGTCCACGCCATTCGCTCCTGACACCTTTTTCAGGGTGACGCCTTTTCCAGGGACAGGGCGCAACCGGGGGCGCGTCAGCACCTTTTCTCCTTGACAACCACAACGGCGTTGTATAACAGGTCTGTTGCACAGCGTGGCGGACGAGGACGAGGACGAGGACGAGTGAGGAGAGAGGCGTCATGGTGGGTAGGCCCTTGGACGAGGAGGCGAAGACGCATCGGACAGCGTGCGTGCTGATCCCGCCGGAGGCGGTGTGGGGGCCGATCGAGGCGATCCGGAGGAGGCACGATCCGCAGGTGGGGCGGTGGATGCCGCATGTGACGCTGCTCTATCCGTTCGTGCCCGAAGACCGGCTGGCGGAGGCGGCGGAGCGTCTGGGCGCGGCGGCGGCGGGGGTCGAGCCGTTCGAGGTCGAGCTTGGGGGGTTCGGGTGGTTCGCGCACGGGCGCGGGTCGGCGACGCTGTGGCTGCGGCCTGAGCCGTCGGCGGCGGTGGTGCGGCTCCAGGCGGCGCTGGGGTCGGCGATGCCGTGGTGCGACGACGTGGGCCGGTTCGCGGGCGGCTATAGGCCGCACCTGAGCGTGGGTCGGTTCGCGGGTCGGCGGGCGGTGGAGCAGGCGGCGGCGAGGCTGGGGGCGGGCTGGTCGGCGGTGCGCTTCGCGGTGGATGGGGTGGCGCTGATCGCGCGGCCGACGTCGGGCCGGGATCGCTTCGGCGTGCGCCGTGTGGTCGGCCTCGGAGTCGGATGAGCCGGCGCGGGTCGGCGCCCGCTGGATGTGGGGGTCGGCGCGCGGGCGCACCACAAGGGGCGCGGTGGGGTGCCCGCGACGGGGGTACGGTGCTTCTTTGACGCCCTGCGGGGCCGGTGGTATACTTCCGTGACGGAAGGGATGCTGGGGGCTGGGTGTGTCTGTGCCCCGGGAGGGGCCCTGCCGTGGGGGCTCTATGATGACGCCGACGGACAGGGGCTGGCCGCGACGACCGGCTCTGCCGCGCCCTGGCGGCGCGGGGGGGTGCGGGCGAGGTGCGTTCACCCTGGTCGAGCTGCTGGTGGTCATCGCCATCATCGGGGTGCTGGTGGCGATGATCCTGCCGCTGCTGGGCCGGGCGCAGGAGGCGGCCCGCGTCGCCAAGTGCGCCAACAATATCGGCCAGCTCTACAAGGCCGCTCGCATCTACGCCGGCCACTACAACGATCTGCTGCCCGACCTGTTCGCCGGCCTGCCCTACGGCCAGCACGTCGAGCGCTACCGAAAGAGCCACTACGCGCGCAGCACCGACTCCAACGGCGAGGAGACGCCGGCGGGACTCTGGCTCCTCTACTCCGCCGGCTACGCCGAGCAGACCGACGCCTTCTTCTGCCCCAACGTCCCCGGCCGACGCCGCTTCGAGGGCAGCGAGAACCCCACCGTCGACGGACTCCCGCAGATGGCCGGCTACCTCCTCAACTACTTCCCCGACACCTTCCCCGGCCACAGCCCGCTGCTCGAGCCGCCCAAGGAGATGACCGTCGACGAGGTATGCAACAACGTGAACGTGCGCAACCAGCACGACTTCGGGGCCGTCATCGCCGACCTGTTCCTCAACTCTCTCGAAATGCCCCACCTGCGGCGCAACGGCCTCAACTGCGGCTACCTCGGCGGCAGCGTCCAGTGGGTCTCGCTCGACACCCTCGGCATCCCGTGGAACGCCACCGAGGACAAGTCGAGCGTCTTCAGCGACACCGACGCCGGCTCGGCCGCCGTCCGCGACGCCTGGGTGCTGCTCAGCGAGCGCCGGCGCTAGCCCGCATTTCTCACCAGGTTTCGCCGCCAGCGGCCGCCTTTCGCCCCAGGCCGCGTCCTCCGTGCGGCCCGTCCTCGACGTAGCCACTTGGCTACGCCTCCGGAAGGCCGCGCGTGCGTCCTTGCCTGAGACGAAACTCGACTCGCTGGTCACGACACCGTGAGCGGTCCGTTCTCTCTAGCGCTCACCCCTTGTCGTTGCCTGGCATGTCGTTGTGGCGTCCACGACAAGACCTGGTGAGAAATGCGGGCTAGCGTCCCTGGTCAAAAACCCTTGACCGCGGCCCCGCCCCAGCCTATAATCCCCTTCTGGCGCCGCCAGCCATCGCCTCCTGGCAAGGACAGCAGGAGACCCAGTCATCGTCAGGGAAGCAGTTCTCGAAGCCTACCTCCACGACATCAGCAAGATCTCGCTGCTCACGGCCGAGCAGGAGCGCGACCTGGCCCGCCGCCTGGCCAAGGGCGACGAGGACGCCCGGCAGCAGATGATCAGCGCCAACCTGCGCCTGGTCGTCTCGATCGCGAAGAACTACGTCAACCGCGGCCTGCCCTTCGCCGACCTCATCGCCGAGGGCAACATCGGCCTGCTCAAGGCCGTCGAGCGCTTCTCGCCCGACGCCGAATGCCGATTCTCGACCTACGCGACCTGGTGGATCAAG
Organism: uncultured bacterium; assembly: GCA_965603035.1. GTDB lineage: Bacteria > Planctomycetota > PUPC01 > DSUN01 > DSUN01 > CAZDNN01. The sequence continues at coordinate 1,319 of CBFDBL010000612.1, read as the reverse complement.
CAGGCGATCCGACGCGCCATCACCAACACCGTCAAGACCGTGCGCATCCCCGCATACATGGTCGAGACCATCGCCGCCTGGAAAAACGCCGAGAGCGAGCTGACGGCCAAGCTCGGCCACCAGCCCACCATCGACGAGATCGCCGAGGCCATCGACCTCTCGCCCAACAACAAGACCGTCATCAAGCGCGTCATCAACGCCACCCGCACCGCCTCCCAGCCCGTCAGCCTCGACCTCCTGTGCTCGCTCAACGAGGTCATCGAGGACCGCACCACCCCCAGGCCAGACCAGCAGTTCTTCGACGACTACGAGCGCGACAAGATCCGCGAGCTCCTCGGCACCATCAGCACCCGAGAGGCCACCGTCCTGCGGCTCCGATACGGGCTCGACGACAACTCGCCCATGACCCTCGAAGAGATCGGCGCCCGACTCGGCCTCACCCGCGAGCGCATCCGACAGATCGAGAACGAGGCCCTCAACAAGCTCTACGACTGCCTCAGCGAGGAGGCCGGCCTCGGGCGCGACCAGCCGCCCGACGACGCCGAATGACCCCGCCCCCAGACCCGCGCCCGGGAACCCCCGCCCACCAGGAGAGCACCGTGGACCCCCTCAAAGCCGCCATCCGAAGCGTGCCAGGCTTCCCCAAGCCCGGCATCGTCTTCCGCGACATCACCCCCGTGCTCGCCGACCCCGACCTCCTCCGCCAGACCGTCGCGCGCCTCGCCCAGCCCTACCGCGACCAGAGCGTCCAGACCGTCGTCGGCACCGAGGCACGCGGATTCATCCTCGGACCCGCCGTCGCCCTCGAGCTCGGCACAGGCTTCGTCCCCATCCGCAAGAGCGGCAAGCTCCCCTGTCCCACCTACCAGGCCACCTACGACCTCGAGTACGGCACCGACTCCCTCGAGATGCACCGCGACGCCGTCGCGCCCGGCGCCCGCGTCCTCATGGTCGACGACCTCCTCGCCACCGGCGGCACCATGGCCGCCTGCTGCCAGATGGTCGAGCAGGCCGGCGGCGCCATCGTCGCCTGCGCCTTCCTCGTCGAGCTCAGCTTCCTCGGCGGCCGCAGCAAGCTCGCCCCCCACGACATCCTCGCGCTCATCGACTTCGCCAGCGAGGACGAATGACCCGCCCCCGCCCGCGAACGGGCTGACCGCCCCCGTCTTCACGCCATTCGCGGCCTGACACCGCCCTGGACCCTCGCGGCCCGTCCGCCATAGCCTTGGCGAAGGCGGAGCTGCGGCGGCGAGAGGAGTTGCTCCCGCGGAGCCGCGGAGCGGCGGCGAGCCCGTCCCCCCGCGGAGCGGAGGGACGAG
>CBFDBL010000611.1:0-4123 GCA_965603035.1 uncultured bacterium | reverse complement strand
TTGGTGAGTGTGAACGCGAGCCTATCGCCGCAGTCCATCTCCACGGCGGTCAGCGTGTCCTTCGCCCTGCGCCGGAGCAGCAGCTTCCCCATCGGCTGGTCCTCGCCTGCCGTGACGCACGCGGCGAGCAGCAGGCACACACCCGCCGTGGCCGCGATCTGGCATCGGGGGTCTGGCATCGGGCATGCCCGCCCGGCTTCAGTCGGGCGGGGCCTCCTCGGCGAGCTTGCGGTAGATGGTGCGGGAGCTGATGCCGAGGGCGCGCGCGGCCGCCTCCTTGTCGCCGCCGAAGTGGTCGAGGGTGCGGAGCAGCACGCTGCGCTCGACCTCCGCCATCGGGGTGCCGACGGGGATGAAGACGCCACCGGCCTGGTCGCGGGCGCCTGCCCTCGCGGCGCCGCGGATGTTCGGCAGGACGTCGGCCTCGGTCACCGTCTGGCCCTGGGCGAGGACGACGGAGGCCTCGATGGCGTTCTCGAGCTCGCGGACGTTGCCCGGCCAGGGGTAGCGGTCGAGCACGTCGAGGGCGTCGGGCGACAGCCGCAGGTCGGGCTTGCCGTTGCGGTGGGCGTGGAGCTGGAGGAAGTGCTGGGCGAGCAGTGCGACGTCGCCCCGCCGCTCGCGCAGGGGCGGGACGGGGATGCGGATGACGCTGAGGCGGTAGAAGAGGTCCTCGCGGAAGGTGCCCTGCTCGACGGCCGTGCGCAGGTCGCGGTTCGAGGCGGCGAGGGTGCGGACGTCGGTGCGGAGGGTCTGGGCGCCGCCGAGGCGCTCGAACTCGCCGCTCTGGAGCACGCGCAGGAGCTTGGCCTGCGCCGCGGGCCGCATCTCGCCGACCTCGTCGAGGAACAGAGTGCCGCCGTCGGCCAGCTCGAAGCGGCCCTTGCGCTGGCTCTCGGCGCCCGTGAAGGCGCCCTTCTCGTGGCCGAAGAGCTCCGCCTCCATCAGCGTGTCGGGCAGCGCCGCGCAGTTGACGACGACGAAGGGGCCCTTGCGGCGGGCGCTGAGCGCGTGGATCGTCCGGGCCACGACCTCCTTGCCCGTGCCGGTCTCGCCGGTGATCAGGACGGTGGCGTCGCTGGGCGCGATGGTGTAGAGGGTGTCGCGGATCGCGACCATCGCAGGGCTGGAGCCGATGACGGGCGGCGTCTGCTCGAGCTCGCCCATGCGGGCGCGCAGGGCGCGGTTCTCGACCTCGAGCTGCCGCTTGTCCACCGCGCGCTGCACCGCGGTGAGGAGCTGCGGCCGCTCGACCGGCTTGAGCAGGAAGTCGTAGGCCCCCTCCTTCATCGCCGCCACCGCGTGCTCCACCGTGCCGTGGGCCGTGATCAGCACGACCTGGGTCAGCGGGGCCGACGCGCGCACGGCCCGCAGCACGTCGAGCCCGTCCATCCCCTCCATGCGCAGATCCGTCAGCACCACGTCCACGGGCTCGGCCGCGAGGTGGCGCACGCCCTCCTCGCCGCTCGTGGCCGACAGCACGCTGTAGTCGGCCTTGCGCAGGATCTTCGCGATGGCAATCCGCAGCGCGTTGTCGTCGTCGATGACCAGCACCGTCGCCATGGCCGCTGTGCTCCTGGGCGTGCGACGGCGATTATACAACGCTGGGCGCGGAATGCAACGGCAGCCGCTTGACGCGCGCGCGGCGGCGCTGCACAATGGCGAGGTCGAGGGAGGCCGGGAACCAAGGAGCATGCCATGCGGGTCAGTCGATGTGCGGCGAAGCGGCGGTGCGGGCATGGGCACAGCAGGCGGGAGTTTCTGGCGGGGGCCTCGGTCGCCTCGGCGTCGCTGCTGGCCGGGTGTCTCCCGGTGCGGTCGCGCCCGGCGATTGCCAGAGCGCGTCCTCACGGCCCAGCGTCGCGCCTCGTACCGACGGTGCGGGCCTGCTTCGTGCGCCGCAAGGGCGACTACGGCATGCGGTGGCCCGGGCAGGTCTACGACGGCGAGGCCGCGCGGGCGATGTACAGCGGGAAGCTCGCCGCCACCGCCAAGGCCCAGGGGCTGAAGCTCGACCTCGCACCGAAGCCCATCCACAGCAATGCGGAGGCCGACGCCTGGGTGGCCGAGGCCGTGGCCGCGAAGCCCGACGGCCTGCTCGTCGTGCTCCTCGACCGCCAGCAGCACGCCTGGCCCACCGCCAACAAGGCCATCGACACGAAGCTCCCGACCGTCGTCTTCTCGCCCGTCGGCAGCTCGTTCACCACCAACACCACGGCCCCCTCGAAGAAGCCCGGCTGCTTCCTCGCCTCGACCGACGACTTCCGCGAGGCCGCCTACGGGCTGAAGATGATCGGCGCCGCGGCGAAGCTCCGCGCGACCCGCTGCCTCGTCCTCAAGGGGCGGAAGCGCGGCGAGCGGCAGATGCACGACGTGGGCATCGGCCTGCGCACCATCCCCGCAGGCGAGTTCCTCGCCCTCTACAAGAAGACGCCCGAGACCGAGGAGATGCACGCGATGGCCGCCGACTACATGCGCCGCGCCCGCCGCCACCGCGGCGCGACCCGGCAGGACGTGGTCAACGGCGTGCGGAGCTACGTCGTGGCGCGCACCCTGCTCGAGCGCGAGCAGTGCGACGCCATCACGATGGACTGCCTGGGCGCACTCGGGCGCTCGAAGGTCAGCCTGCCGTGCATCGCGTGGTCGAAGATGAACGACGACGGTGTGCCCGCGGCGTGCGAGGCCGACCTGGGGGCCGTCGCGTCCCACACGATCGTGCAGTACCTGTTCGACCGCCCTGGCTTCCAGCAGGACCCCGTGGCGGAGACGGCGCGCGAGGCCATCATCGGCGCCCACTGCTGCTGCGCCACGCGGCTCAACGGCTTCGACCGTCCGCCCGAGCCCTTCGACATGGTGCACCACCACGGCGAGCGCGACGCCACGGCGCGGACCCTGTGGCGCATCGGCCAGCGCGTGACCTCGGCCGACGTGCTGCCCGGGCGTCAGCCGGGCTCAACGAAGATGCTCATCTCGGCAGGCGAGGTGCTCGCCAACGTGGATGTCCCGCCGGCCGGCGGCTGCGTCGTCTCGGTCATGGTCAAGTTCGACGGCGTCACCGACGTGCTCGCCTACCCGGGCTTCCACCAGATCTTCTTCTACGGCGACTATCAGCGCCACCTCGTCGCCTTCTGCCGCCTGGTCGGCATCGAGCCCGTCGTCGTCTGAGCCCTGTGCCTGTAGGCGGGATGTCCCCATCCCGCGGGCGGCCCGGATTCGTCGATGCGCAACATCGAGCTCAAAGCACGAATAGATGATCTCGACCGCGCCGAGCGACTCTGCCGCGAGCTCGGCGCCGCCTTTCAGTGGACCCGCCGCCAGACCGACGTCTACTTCCGCGTGTCCGACGGCCGGCTCAAGCTCCGCATCGAGGAGCCGGGCGACGCCACTATACCCGTCGGGACTGCCTCTGCAATTGTGTCGGCGCCACTGACCTGGTCCCAGCCTCGATCGCAATGCCCTGAGTGTGCCCACGGCGCGGAACATCGAGGTCAAGACGCGCTGCTCAGGGATCCGCTTGACGTCTGCGAGGCGCTGTGGTATCTTGCCGTCACTGTGAGCCGACGCTTGTGGTAGGTGGCCGAGCAGATTGGGGGCAGAGACATGGGCGCCGGACCCGACGAGAGCACCGCGGGCCTGACCCGGAGGTACCGTCACTGCATTGGTGCCATTGCTACCAGCGTGGTCGCGTCAATCCTCATCCTTCTGCTGACGGATCCTGGCAGGTTACTCGCACTGCCGTTCAGGATCGCGTTCGGATTGGCCGCTCTGGCTGTCTTCGGCAAGTTCGCGTTCCCTTGGCTTTGCCTCCTCCAGATGTGGTACTACCTGGGGGTGGCTGGAAGGAACCAGGAGTGGCTGCGACAACACTTGGCGACTGAGATTGAGGGCAGTTCCCTTCTGAGGAGGCTGTTCGATGCCCCCGGGCCGCTCGAAGAGACCCCGTACGCCGCCACTGCATACGTGCTGTCGCCTGATCGGAAGCAGCTCCTGATGGTGTTCCATAGCGTGCACCGCAAATGGCTTCCACCGGGAGGGAGATTGCTGAGTAATGAGATCTTCGATCAAGCAGTCATGAAGCGAGTCTGCTCTGAGACGGGGCTTCCTGAACGAGCCCTCCACTTCT
>CBFDBL010000610.1:0-4130 GCA_965603035.1 uncultured bacterium | reverse complement strand
TGGCCGAGGCGCTGGCGCCCGACGTCGAGAGCCTGGCGGCGGCCCCGCCCAGCGCCTCGACGACCACCCCCAGCTCCCGCTGCCGTTGCTGGAGCCCCTGGAGGGCGCCGGGGTCGAAGTCGAGCGCCGCCTGCCGCAGCGCCGACCACACCCCGCGCAGCTCCCGCACACACTGGCGCAGCGGCGTGGCCAGCCGCCGCCCGGCGTCGCCGCGTGACGCGAGCAGCAACTTGCCGCCCACCTGCTGGAGGCGGACGGTCCACTGCTGGGGGTCGTGCTCGGGCTCGAGGTGGGACGTGGGAGGCATGTGTCGCGTCCTGGAGCGGCGCCGCGGGCAGGCGGGGCGCGTCGGGATGGGCGCGCACCGGTCGCCGCGCGGGGGCACCAGTAGGAGTATCGGCAGCCGCCGTGCGCGGTTGAGGACCGCGCGGCGTCGTCGCGCGGCGCGGGAAACGCGGTTGACTTTTGGCGCGGGTCACCTATAATCCGCAGTCGTCAGGCTACGCAGGCGCCTGCATCCACCCGATCTGCCCTCTGGGAGCCCCTGGATGGCGAAGCGTCGCAAGGGGAAGAAGAAGCCGCCGCGGCTGGGCGACCTGCTGGTGGCCCATGGGCTGATCACGCGCGAGCAGCGCCGCAAGGCTCTCGGGAAGCAGAAGCAGACGGGGAAGCGGCTCGGCGAGATCCTGATCGAGGACCGCCTGCTGACGCGCGACGAGCTGAACTGGTCGCTGGGCAACCTGCTCGGGGTGCCCTACGTGGAGCTGGAGCCGCAGATCGTGGACGCCGAGCTGGTGCGTTCGGTGCCGGCGGAGCTGCTGCGCCGCTACCAGGTCGTGCCGATGATCCAGGTCGGCGGCGAGCTGACGCTGGCCATGGCCGACCCGACCGACGCGCAGGCGGCGGCCGACATTGCGGCCCTGTCGGGCACCGAGGTCAAGGTGGCGATGGCCGACGCCGAGGCCGTCGCCGACACCCTCGACGCGCTGGCGCCCGAGGAGCCCGAGCGCGCCGAGCCCCGCCTGACCATCCGAGCGTCCAGGAGACGCTCGCCGACCGCCGACGAGCTGCTCGCCGACCGCTCCGGCCAGTCCCTCATCCAGTTCCACCTGCGCCAGGCTTGCAGGCAGGGCGCCGACGAGATCCTCTTCGAGCCCGCCGAGGACGCCTTCAGGGTGCGCTACCGCGTCCACGGCTCGCTGCTCGACAGCGCCCGCTACCCCGCGTCGTTCCTGCCGACGGTCGTCACGCGGCTGAAGCTGCTGGCGGGCCTCCAGCTCGAGGGCGACATCCTGTTCCAGGAGGGGCAGGCGGCGCTCGACGTGGAGGGCCGCGCGCTGGAGCTGCTGGCGAGCGTGTACGCGACGGTGCACGGGCCTGGTGCGCGGATCCAGCTCCGCGCCAAGCGCGCCGAGGCGTGGCCGCTGGGCAAGCTGGGCTTCGACAAGCCGGCGCTCGCGGCGCTCCGCCGCGCGGCGCTCGCCCCGACGGGCCTGCTGGTGGCCTGCGGGCCGCGGCGCAGCGGCTGCTCGACCACCCTCTACGCCCTGCTGGCCGAGGCCGCCGCGGCCGACCGCCGCGCCGTGACCGTCCAGGCCTTCACCTCCTACCACCTGCCCGACGCCACGCAGATCGAGGTGCCGGCCGGCCCCGACTACTGTGCGGTGGTGGGCAGCATCGCGGCGCAGGCGCCCGACGTGCTGCTGGCCGAGGGCCTCGACGAGCGCCGCTTCTGGCAGGCGCTCGGCACCCAGGCCATGACCAGCACGCTGCTGCTCGGCGAGATGCGTGCCGAGGACAGCCTGTCGGCGCTCGGCCAGCTCCGCGAGAACGGCGTCGGCGGCGCCGTGCTGGCCGCGTCGCTGCGGCTCGTGGTCGCCCAGCGGCTGGCGCCCCGGCTCGACGCCAGGGCGCGCGAGCCCCATACCCCGTCGGCCCACGTGCTCGATCGCCTCACGGCCCTCGCGCCCGACGCCGGCGCGGCACAATACTACAAGGCCAAGGCCGACGCCGACGGCCACAAGAGCTTCCACGGCCTCGAGCTCCTCTACGAGCTGCTCGAGCCGAACGACGAGCTGCGCGACCTCATCGTCGAGGGCGCGCCCGCCACCCAGCTCCGCGAGGCCTGCGAGCGCGCCGGCCTCGTGACCCTCCGCGAGTGCGCCGTCGCCAAGGCCGCTCGCGGCCTCATCGAGGTCGAGGAAGCGCTCTAGCAGGACCGCGACTACTGGATGGCAGGATGACTGGAGGAGCGAGAGCCGGCGGCGACGGGCCGCAGGCCTCCCAGCCCATCCACCCATTCATCCACCCGTCCGCCCGTCCAGGAGAGCCCTAGCCCCGTGGACATCACGCCGCTCCTCAGCTTCATACACAAGCAGGGCGCCTCCGACCTGCATCTCTCCACGGGCGCCCCTCCCATCATCCGCCTCCACGGCGAGCTCAAGAAGACCAACGCGCCGCCGCTCACCGCCGAGCAGGTGCTCGCCATGCTCCACGGCGTCATGAACGACATCCAGCGCCGCACCTTCAAGGACAACCTCGAGGTCGACTTCTCCATCGCGCGCGACTTCGCGCGCTTCCGCGTCAACGCCTTCCACCAGCGCCTCGGCCCCGCCGCCTGCTTCCGCCTGATCCCCACCGGCGTCCTGTCCTTCGAGGAGCTCGGCCTCCCCAGCGTCGTCGCCGACCTCGCCATGAAGGACCGCGGCCTCATCCTCGTCACAGGCCCCACCGGCTCCGGCAAGAGCACCACCCTCGCCAGCATCATCGACTACATCAACACCCGCCGCAGCGCCCACATCATCACCATCGAGGACCCCATCGAGTTCATCCACGACAACAAGAACTGCCTCGTCAATCAGCGCGAGGTCGGCAGCGACACCCTGTCGTTCGCCGCCGCGCTGCGCAGCGCGCTCCGCGAGGACCCCGACGTGATCCTCGTCGGCGAGATGCGCGACCTCGAGACCACCCAGCTCGCCATCACCGCCGCCGAGACCGGCCACCTCGTCCTCGGCACCATGCACACCAGCTCCGCCGCCAAGACCTGCGACCGCGTCGTCGACATCTTCCCCTCCGAGCGCCAGGCACAGATCCGAGCCATGTTCAGCGAGTCCATCCTCGCCATCGTCGCTCAGACCCTCATCCCCACCCGCGACGGCAAGGGCCGCATCGCCGCCTTCGAGATCCTCGTCGGCATCCCCGCCATCCGCAACCTCATCCGCGAGCAGAAGACCCCCCAGATCGGCTCCGTCATCCAGACCGGAGCGGCCCACGGCATGATCGCCATGGACCAGAGCCTCAAGGACCTGGTCATGCGCGGCCAGATCGGCCAGGACGAGGCCGCCGCGCGCGCCGCCAACCCCAAGCTCTTCGGCGACGAGGCCTAGGCGGCCACGGGCGCCCCGGCGCAGGGCCACCCAGGCGAGCTTGTCACGACGGCCGCCCTGTACTGCAAACACGGGGGATCTTCCCTAAAGCCTGTTTCAGAACGGCATAGCTGGTGCCGTCGCGGGGCAGACACACCCCGCCTACACCACGATACGGCGGCATGGCGCCAGACGCTGTGCGCGAGGTCGGAGCCTGGGCCGAGGCTCGGCGAGGCCTGCCCCGCGTCATTCCGGAACAGGCTCTGTTGACCTCTGCATAAGTACTGCAAGACTCCGGAGGCGCGAGGCCTTGCCGGTCAGGCGCGCACGTTGTTGGAAGCGGCCAGTGTGGACTCCGGACCCCGGAGCCCGTAGGCTCACTGACGGCGCAGCCGTTTGGCGAGGTGACGGTCCCGCTGCGCCCTGCCGAGGCTGGTGAAGGGGGGCTGTCACCTCGTCCCGTGCCCGTCCGGGCCGCGGCTCCGCTCGCCCGTGGCTCCCGTCGCCTTCTGCGAAGAGCATGCGGGCCGTCGGTCGCAAGGGCTGCGGCGCGGCAAGCGGCCTGATTGAATGGCCGAGCCGGAGCATCCCCTCCGCAGAACGCGCGCAGGAGCGTCCCGCGACGGCACGCGGCCGCTCCCGCAGCGTGACCCAGAGCGATGCCGCCCCCGTCACCAGCCTCGGGGCCGACTCCCGCAGACCCCTGGCAGCATCGCCCCCGGCGCCTGCGGGCCACGGAAGGCGGGCCTCGGGACCGGTGGGGCC
>CBFDBL010000609.1:0-4133 GCA_965603035.1 uncultured bacterium | reverse complement strand
ATTGCCTGCAACAAGGCCCGCGGCGACGGCCCGATGCTCGTCAACGCCACGGTGCCCATGTTCTGCACGGCCGTCGATGAGGCCCAGGCGAAGACGCCCTTCCTGAAGACCCTCCGCGGGAGCTTCGGCCACGCCTGGGACGTCTGGCCCGTGTGTCTGGCGAAGTATGCCGCCGACATGCGCGAGGGCGGCCGCCGCTTCCTCGCCGCCGAGGCGCTGATCGCCGTCGCCTCGCGGACGAAACCCGAGGTCGTCGAGGCGACCCGCCGCGACCGCGAGCGCGCCGAGTGGTGCTGGGCCATGCTCAGCGACCATGCCTGGAACGGCACCAGCGACGCCAACAAGCGCCACAACGCCGGCCTCCGCAGGGCCTGGGCACAGGAACTCAATGCCCTGAGCCTCAAGCTGGCGCATCAGGGCTGGACCGCGGCGGGGTTGGAGAGCGATCCTGGCGACGTGACAGTGTTCAACCCGCTCCCCTTCGCCCGATCCGGACTCGTCCGCATCGAACAGCCGGGGGACGCGCGAGCGGCGCTCGGTGTACCATCACAAGCAGTCCGGGAGGCTGGGAATGAGGTTCTGTACATGCGCCTGCCAAGGGTGGATGGCTTGGGTGGGCTTCCGCTGAGCGCTCCGCCACGGTACACGATTGAGCTACCACGCCGCAGGGCCCGCGCCAGCCCGACCCAGCTCTGGGGCGGGAGCTGCGAGCTCACGGTGGATCGCGCTGCCGGCGGTATCACCAGCCTCCTGTGGCCGAGCGCGAATGTACGCCTGCCTGCGGGCGGAGGCGGGGTTCTGTGCCAGACCATGTACCACGACGGTGCCGACCATGCCCTCATGGGCGTCAAGTCGGAGGTCGTGGCCAATGGCGCTATCGTTGCCAGGTTGCGGCTCACGGGCTCCGTGTCCGGCATCCAGGTGACGAGCTACGTGACGGTGTACTCCAAGATCGACCGCGTGGACTTCGACATCCGCATCCGCAAGCCGGTGACGCGGAAGGAGGAGCGGCTGTGCCACGTCTTCCCCGTCGTGCCCGAGGGCGCCGTGGTGCGGATCGAGACGACGGGCGCCGTGATCCGGCCCTATCCGCAGCCGAAGGGCGATCTGCTGCCGGGGGCCGACAGGCGGCGCTTCGCCGTCCAGGGCTTCGTCGATGCGTCGCTGCCCAATGGGCCGGGCGTGACCATCGTGCCGCTCGACGCCTTCGTCCTGCGGCGCGACCTTGGCGAGATCGTCTTCGAGGCGCTCGGCAACGACCAGAACTACCGCGAGGTCGTCCAGGACCAGCACGGCGAGACCGAGTTCCGCTTCCGCTACTCGCTCTGGGTGCACGACGGCCCGTACGACCAGGCCGAGGCGTTTCGGCGCAGCCGGGAGGTCCTCTTCCCGCTGGTCGTCGCGAGGGGGCGGTTGCCTGCCGGCGTGCTGGGCGGCACGGGCATCGCGGTGCCGCCCGACCGGGCGATCGCCACGTGTCTGAAGCCCGCCGACGAGGGGGCGGAGAAGGGCGTCATCCTGCGAGTGTGGGAGACGGCGGGCAAGTCGGAACCGCTCGCGGTCGCCGTGGGCGACTACCGCCGCGCCGTGTGCACCGATCTGCTCGAGCGCGATCTCGCCGAGCTGCCGGTCAAGGACGGCAAGGTCTCGCTGCCCGTCCGCGGCCACGGCTTCGCCGGCCTGCGCCTCCTGCCGTAGCGCTCCGACCGCTGCCAGCTCTCCACGGCCCGTGAGCCCCACTCACGCCTGAAGGCGTGGACTCCAAACGGACTGCAGGCTGCTTGGAGTCTCGCCCTTCAGGGCGAAGTCCGGCTGCCGGACGTTGGCGGACCCATGCCGCGTGTCTACGGCTCGGCGACGATGCGGTCGAGCAGGCCGGCGAGTTCGCCGGCGGCCTCGGGCTGGTGGTCGCGGAGCCACGAGCGCAGCAGGACGAGGCGGCGCTGGCCGCGGCCGTCGTGCTTTGGCACGTTGTAGGCGAGCTGGCCGCGGGGGCAGTGCCAGTCGAGGCGGCCCGTGTCGGGGTCGCGCCGCAGGCGCAGGCTCTCGACGAGGCCGACGCGGCACAGGAAGGTGACCATCGCCGTCGCGAAGTTGCCGAGCGAGTAGCACACGAGCGCCTTGCGCGGGCGGCCCGCCCCGTCGTCGAGCAGGGAGCCGGGCGGCAGCCCCGAGGCGGCGTCGGCGTAGCGCCGCTCGTAGCCGTTGAGGAAGCACACCTCGGCGGGCTGCTGCACGTGGGGGTGGCTGCCGAAGAGCACGTCGGCGCCCGCCCGGACGATCTCCCTCGCTGCCTGCATCTGCCGCGGCCGCGGGTAGAGCTCGTACTCGTAGCCCCAGTGCAGGTGCACGACCTTGAGCTCGACCCCCTCGGCCTCCATCGCCGCCAGCGCCGCGCGCACGCCCGACAGATCGGGCGCGGACGGCCCGTCCGACGCGAGGCCCTCGACGATCTCGACCGTCAGCTCGCTGCGCTCGACCCGCTTGCGGTCGTTGAGGCCCCAGCAGGCCGAGTAGAAGCCGATGCGGATGCCGCCAGCCTCGAACGCCGCGTAGGGGCGGCCGTCGGCGCGCTCGCGGATGCCCGAGTGGCCGATGCCGCAGTCGTCGAGGAAGCCGAGGGTGTCGCGTGCGCCGCGGTCGCGGTAGTCGAGGCAGTGGTTGTTGGCGACGCCGAGTGCCGAGAAGGTGCTGGTGCCGTCGGGCCGGCGGAACGACGTGACCAGCGCGGGGTCGGCGTTGAACCAGGCGAACTCGGGGAAGGGCCGCGAGACGCGGAAGCTGCCCGAGATCGCCGTCTCGAGGTTGCCGAGCACCGCCTCGTGGCCGTTGACGTGGTCGAGCACCTCGTCGGACAGGAAGCCCGCCCAGCCGTCGGCGATCCACATGAGGTCGCCGACCAGCGCGAGGCCCACGTCGCCAGGCGCGGGCGGCTGCCCGGCGAGCCAGGCCAGGAGCTGGTGCTGGCGGCGGAAGTAGGCGAGCTCCTCCTCGGGCGCGCGCCGCCACTTGCGCCGATACTTGAGGTAGTAGTGGATGCCGTGCAGGGCGCAGTGGAGGGGCGAGAGGCCCTCGGCATGGTAGCGCGCGTACCAGGGCTTGCCCGCCACGGGCGTGAAGGCGTAGGGGAAGTGCGACCCGGCCGGGGGCGGGCGATCGTCCGTGGGGCGCTCGGCCATGCCGTCCTCATCTCACTGGGGGGCGCTGGCCTGCCCCTCGGCCCCGAGCAGGTCCGCCGCCGACGGGCGCTTCGCCTCCATGAGCTGCGTGCCGACGCGAGCCGCCAGGAAGGCGCCCGCGCCCATGATCAGCACGTCCCAGAAGCGCAGCGCCAGCAGGTAGGCCATGCAGTGGCCCTCGTCGAGACCCACCAGGGCGAACGTCCCGATCAGCCCCCCGTCCAGCGTCCCCACCACGCTCGGCGTGAGCTGGAAGCACAGCAGCGCCTGCGACGCCACGAAAATCAGGCACAGCGGACCCATCCCCAGCCATCCCCCGAGCCCGTGGCCGAGCAGGTAGAACGCCGCAGGCCGCAGGAACACCACGATGTGAGTGCCCAGGAACGACACGAACGCCAGCAGCGCCGTCTGCCCCTCCTCGCGGAACACCCGCGACACCTGGTCCTCCATCACCCGCGACCGCACGGCCAGCCGTGAGAACGTGCGCCGGAACGCCCGCAGCCGCACCGCCGCGAGCAGCAGCCACGTGATCGGCCGCCACCGACGCGACAGCGACAGCCACAGCACCGCGAACAGCACGAGCAGCGCCGCCGCCACCACCAGCAGGCTCACCCCCGCCGCCAGCGACGGGCCGTAGAGCAGCAGGTCGCGATAGTAGACCACCGCCACCGCCGTGCTGAAGCTGAAGAACAGCACGAAGCTCAGCATCTCCATGTACTTGCTCAGCAGCACCGTGCCCGCCACCTCGCGGTAGCGGTGGCCCGTCGTCTTGCCGATGTAGACCACCTTCAGCGGCTCGCCGCCGAGGTAGGTCGACGGCGTCACCAGGTTGCCCGCCGTGCCGACCACCTCGGCGCAGAACAACGTGCGGAACGGGATATGGTGCTCGACGGGGCGGCCGAGGACGGCGAGAGCGACGGCGCGCAGCAGCAGCGACGCGAGCAGGGTCGCCCC
>CBFDBL010000608.1:0-4133 GCA_965603035.1 uncultured bacterium | reverse complement strand
CTGCTCGGCGCGGCCGAGGCCGGTGGCGTAGGTGATGAAGGTGGCGCCCATCTTGGGGAAGAGCCCCATGTTGAGGATGCCGGCGACGGCGCAGATGACCCCCGCCGTCACGCGCACGCGGCGGCTGTAACGGAGCTGGAAGTACTCGGGCAATGTGGTGAGCTTGTACTCGCGCAGCCGCTTGATCACGAAGCCCGTCGAGCCGAGCGCCACGCCCATGACCACGCCGATGAGGGCGAGGATCATGTAGGTGAAGCCCTTGTTGAAGCCGTCGATCGACGAGTACATGATGGTCACGAGCCCGAGGCCCGTGCCGATGTAGGTCGCCGCGTTGAGCGCCGCGCCCGAGCCGCGCCCGCCGACCATGTAGCCCGCCACGTTGTGGATATAGCGGTTGGCCACCACGCCGATGACCACCGAGCCCAGCAGATAGACCGCGACGATCCACCAGTCGAGCGTCGCGAAGTTCGTCCCGAAGGTATCCATCGGCGGGCCTCCGAGTTCAGGCCGACAAGCTGTAGGCGGGCATTGTGCCAGGACGGGCACGCCAGGTCAAGGCCGCGACGCCCCTCTTCCCCTCTCCCCTCGGGAGAGGGTGGCCGGCGAAGTCCGCCTGCGGGCGGGCGCAGCCGGGCGGGTGAGGGCCGCAACGGATTGGGGAAGGGCCGGCATCGGGGCCGCGGCCCCGTGCGGTGGGGCCCTCACCCGCTCGCCCTCGGGGGCCTCGGGCGAGCGCCCTCTCCCGTCGGGAGAGGGCCGCCGGACGGCGTGGCCCTCTTCCCCTCTCCCGTCGGGAGAGGGTGGCCGGCGAAGTCCACCCTCGGGCGGGCGCAGCCGGGCGGGTGAGGGCCGTGCCGAGTGGGGGAGAGGCCCGCAGCGGGGCCGCCGCCCCGGGCGGGACGGCCCTCACCCGCTCGCCCTCTCCCGTCGGGAGAGGGCCGGGATTCAGCGGGTGCTGACGCGGGCGTCGGCCCAGTCGGCGCTGCCGACGAGCCAGCGCTGGGCGGAGCAGTGGACCTCGAGGCGGAGGACCTTGGCCCCCTCGAGCTCGACCTCGACGGCGACGGGCTTGGAGTCCCACTGGAGCCACTCGGAGCTGTAGAGCCTGCGGCCGTCGCCGAAGACGAGGAACTGGACGTACTCGGCCCGCGCCCGCCGCTGCGAGACGCCGGTCGCGCCCTCGAGGTCGATGCCGACGGTCGCGCGGAGCCAGGCGTACCTCCCGTCGAGCTGGTACTCGATGGCCGACGGCGCGCGCACGCCGATGCCCCGGCGGAAGGTGCGGGCGCCGAGGGTGAGGGGCCGGGACTCGAAGGAGCGGTCGAAGCCGACGGCGCCCTTGTGCTGATCGACGACGGTCGGGGCGAGGTCGCTCAGGTAGAGGGTGTCGGGCGCAGGCTCGGGCAGCCGCCGCAGGCGGGGGACGCGATGGGGCTGGCGGGCGGCGCGCAGCGCCTCGTCACCGAGGAACTGGTGGGCGTCGTCGAGCGCCCACGCCGGGTCGAAGAAGCCGACGCACAGGAACGTCTCGGGCGAGCGGGTGCGGGCGTCGAAGACCGCGTAGTCGAACCACGGGTGGTTGTCGTAGGGCCCCCAGCCGAACCAGTTGCCGAACCGGCTGCTCACCTGGTCGAGCGCGTCGGGCGAGAGGCCGGCGAGGACGGCGACGTAGCGCTCGGGGTTGAGCGGGTTGGGGTAGCAGAGCGCCGCGCCGACGTCGGGGCCTTCGAAGGACTTGCGGCCGACGCGGATGCGGTCGCCCTCGATGCGGACGGGCAGCTTGCGGGCGATGCGCTTCGTGATGGCGTTCGCGTCGGGGCCGCCGTAGAGCACGAGGTGATGGGCCGCGATATCCTCGTCGGTCACCTCGGCATCGTCCTTGACGCGCGGGCGGCACTGGTACATGCGCTCCCAGTCGTGCGCGCGGGCCTCGACCTCGCGGCGGATCGCCTCGCGCTCCCAGGCATCCTCGGACGCCGTGCCGCGGACGAGCAGGAAGCTGGCGAGGAAGACGTCGCCGACCGGCCCCTCGAGCCCCGCCTTCTTCGCGAGGCCCCGCGGCAGGCGGTCCTGGGACCAGCGGCCGCGCCGGTCGCGGACGAAGGTCGGGGCCGCGCTCGCCGTCCTCACCTGCTGCTCGTCGATGGTCACCTGCGCGCTCTTCGTGCCGGCCGCTGGGCTCCGGGCCAGGTCGAGGGTGAAGGCGGCGACGTTGCTCGTCGCGATCTCGAAGCGGCCGTCGCCGCGATGGCGGGCGTCGATGTCGGCGAAGGCCAGCGGCGCCAGGAAGCGGTCGATGCGGAGCCAGTAGGCGCGGCCGTGGCGCAGCGCCGCCGTGCGGTAGCGCACGCGCTCGGGCGCCGCGCGCCGGCGCTGGTCCAGCATCCACTTCCAGCGGGTGTCGTAGAAGCTGTTGGGGAAGCCCCAGTGGCGGACCCAAGGGAACTCGAGGTAGGTGACGGGGCAGCCGAGCCGCTTGAGCCGGTCGTGCATGTTCCGCGAGTTGGCGACGGGCACGGTGTCGTCGCGGGAGCCGTGGGCGGCGAGGGCGGGCAGGTTGAGCAGGTTGCCCGCGTAGGAGACGGGGTCGAGGCTGTCGAGCACGAAGTCGCGGAGGGCCTGGAAGCGGGGCGGGATGGCCTCGGGCGCCTTGCCGGGCGTGACGTTCCAGTCGGCCCAGGCCCTGCGGTCGGCGTTGCCGCAGACGGGTGCGAGCGCGGCGAAGCGGTGGGGGTAGTGGACGCCGAGCTGCCAGGAGCCGGTGCCGCCCATCGAGTGCCCTTCGAGGATCACGCGGTCGGGGTCGACGTTGTAGTCGCGGAGCACGTCGGCGACGACGGCCAGGACGTCGCGCTCGGCGGCGAGCATGTAGTCGATGCTGCCGCGGCCGTGGGGCGCGGCGATCAGCACGCCCTCGACCACCCGCTGCGGGTGCCCCTGGAACGGGCGGTACCAGCCGTGGCCGTGGAGGGTGATCATCAGGGGGAAGGGCTCGTCGCCGGTGTAGCCGCGGGGCACGGCCAGCGAGTAGCTCTGGAGGGAGCCGTCGAGCGCCGAGCGGTAGCTGCGGAGGAAGCAGCCGCGCCTGGCGGGGAAGGGGTCGTTGCCGGCGAGCAGCGCGCTCATGTCGGCGTGGACGCCGCGGATGCGTCGGCTGACGCGGCGGAGGACGCCAGGCGAGGCGCGTCGTCCCTCGCCGCCGACCTGGTGCTCCATGTAGGCGACCTCGGTGCGGAGCCAGGCGGCCTGCCGCGCGCGATCGCCCTCGGCGGCGTGGGGGTCGAGCTGGGCCGCGAGCTTGTCGAGCTTCGCTCGCAGGCTCTCGGCCGACAGGGGCAGCCGCTGGGTGAGCGCGGCGTAGGTCTCGGCCGCGTCGCTGGCGTAGTCGGCCTGCTCCTTCGCCCAGTCGGCGGCCTCGAGGGTGGCGGCGAACAGGTGCATGCGGCGGTTGTAGGGCAGGGTGACGGCCTCGAGGGTCTTGCGGGGGTCGAGGCGGATGGTCTGGAGCCACAGGCGCGGCTCGACGTCCTCGCGGACGACGCGGTTGCGCTCCGACGAGTAGGTGTAGCGGGCGTCGGCCTCGAAGGCGGTCCGCTCGCCGAACCCCGGCTTCTGGCACCAGTCGGTCAGCGCCAGCGCGGCCTCGGCGGGCCCCTCCTTGTAGGCGAGCTCGACCTTGTCGCGGAAGCTGCCGTTCTCCGACGCGCCGACGACGTGGAGCGCCGTGTAGCGGCCCGGGGGCAGCTCGACCCGCTGCCCGGCGCACGCCACGTTGTTGAGGTCGCCGCGCTCCTTGCTCGGGAAGAGGAAGTGGATCTTGTCGAAGCTGAAGACGGAGCCGGTGGCGGGCAGGTGCTCGGCGGGGTAGGTCGAGCCTGGGACGTGTGCGGCGTGGTCGGGGCAATCGAAGTTGCCGTCGGCCCGGTCCTGCGCGCCGGCGATCGCGTCGTTGTCGAACCGCGCCTCGAGGTTGACGGGGAGCTGGCCCTTGACCTTCCACGCCGGCGCCGGCGCGCCGGCGGAGGCGAGGGCGCAGCTGAGCATCAGGGCCAGTGTTGCCGCGCCCCCCACGCGTGCTCGTCCCCGTGCTCCCGCGCGGGGACGGGATCTTGCATGCTCCTGCGCCCGTGCCC